>NZ_JBFBBZ010000051.1:0-67343 GCF_040682935.1 Amycolatopsis sp. NPDC051061 | reverse complement strand
GGCTGCACACCTACAATCACCATCGCGGCCACACCGCACTCGCTGGCAAACCACCCGCCAGCCGCGTCCCCAACCTCACGGGTCAATACAGCTAGGTGGCGTGGGTGTAGGCCCGGAGCCGGTGGCTGCGGGCCTTTCCCATGTTCGGTTGTCTATGCCGCGAAGGGCAACGGTTGATGCAGGTTGTTGCGCCTGGGTTTTCGGCGTTTGTCCAGGAACACCGGGGGCAGGAATTCGGGGAGGCCGTCGGCGGCGATGCGGACCTGCCAGCCGGAGCGGTGCAGGAGCCGGTGGTGGTGAGCGCACATCAGCACCATGTTGCCCAGCTCGGTCGGGCCGCCGTCAGCCCAATGCCGGACGTGGTGACCTTGACAGTGCCGGGGTGGACGATGACAGCCCGGGAAGGCGCAACCGCGGTCGCGCAGGTACAACGCGCGGCGGATTCCGGGCGGGACCAGGCGGCGTTGCCGTCCGAGGTCGAGGGGTTCGCTCTTGCCGCCCAGCACCGTGGGGATGAGCATGCAATCACACGCGTGGATCCGGGCTTCGGCCGCCGACATCGTGCCCAGGTCACCGAGGATGGCCCGGCCAACACCCGTCTTCAGGTCCTCCAGGGAGACCGCGACCATCACGTGGGCTCGTTCACCGGCCTGCATCGGCAGATCGGGGGAGTTCAACGCGAGGTCGATGGCGTCGGAGAACGCATCGCCGTAGCGTTCCTGTGGGGAGCGCAAGTCCGGGCCTTCGTCGGTCGTGCGGCGCTGGGCGAGCGAATCCAGTAGGGCGCTGGCTCTCGTACCGGTCTCGTCGTCGAAGCGGCCCTGAAATTCCCATATCCCGGTTCTCTTGCGGCGCAACGACAGCTCGCGAGAAGGAGTAGCAGGTTCGGCGGTGTCGGGTTCGGCGCCGTCAGGGTCGAGGTGGGCCAGGATCCGCGCACCCAACGCCGCGACCTGCTTGTACCCGGCTTCGGAGGCGAACGTGAGCAGATGCTGCTCGGCCTCGTCGCGATGCTCGGGCGAAAGTTGAGTCACTACACCGATGATGGTGTCGATCATCGGCGTGCTCAACCGGCCGTCCGACGCGGCAGCGCCGGTGGCGGGAGCAACAGCAGGCACCGGGCTGCCGTCGAGGTTCCGGCCGGGCGTAAGAGCCCGAGCCCGCTTCGCCACAGACTCAGCGGCAGCCTTGGGAACATCGGCCAGATGCTCGAACAACCGCGCCACAGAACGGTATCCGAAGAGTTCCATCACACCGCGCGACTCGATTTCCACGAGCAGCGCACCGATTTCAGCCTCGGCAGACCGCACCACAGTGAGCAGAGCGGAGATGCGGTCGGCCAAGGCCACCGCATCCGCTCGCCACACCGCATCGCTGTCCACACACCAAGATTACCGACCCACGAACGCATGTTCATCACTCGATCAGGTGGAAGCGGCAGCCCGGCAGGGGCACCGTAGCGTGAGGAATCGGCCGACTTAGAGCGCAGTAAGCGCCGAAAGCTTCCACCGACCATCGATCCGCTTAGCCGTCACAGCCAACTGAGCAACGGAAGACGACGGCGCTCCCCCACCCTGAGTCACAGTCTGCTGGTCCAGGAACAACAGCAGCGAAGCATCATCCCCCACCAAGGTCCGCACCCCCACAGCCCGGACAGTAGTGGTCCGCACCAGCTTCTCCGCCGTAGCCCGAGTACGCGCCGAAGCGAACTGATCCCGGTACTGACCAACCGCAGCGCCGGTCAACACCTCGGAAGCCGCCCGCTCAGTCCGAGCCAGGTTCGCATAGTCGTACGAGAACACCGACTTCACCGCATCGCTCACCTCGGACGAAACAGAAGAAGTCGCCGCGGTGTCCACCAAAGCCCGATTGTCGCCCGGGGAAAGAGAAGCCGTCTCGACGCCGAACCACACAGCGCACCCCAGCGCGAGCACCACGATCGCCAGCAGCACGCGTTTCACGAGCCCGCCGCCTGCACGCCCGCGATCTTCCAGCCGTCCGGAGACCGCGAAACGTCCACCGTGAGCCGGTTGAGGCGAGGCGAAACAGCACCGCCACCCGTCGAAACCCGCACGTCCAGAACCGCCAAGAGACGAGCTTTCCCGTCGGAAATCTCGGTCACCGCGGCCTGGACCAGAGACGCCGTCGACACAGTGCGCGCCGTCGTAGCCCGGTCGATCTGCACCTGACGGTCCCCCGAAAGGTCCTTCCCGTACTGCCCCGTGGTAGCCGCGATCCAGCGGTCCACGGCCGCACCGGCCGAGCGGTAGTCGATCGTGTTCAGCGTGACCAGTTCCGGGCCCGCCGCGGCCAGCACGGCGTCCCGGTCCCGGCCACGAGCGGCCGAGTCGTCCGAAGCGGCCCGCCACCAGGACCAGCCGGAGAACAGCGCCGCCAGCACGGAAACCACCGCGGCCACGGCCAAAACCTTCACGACGCGCCCAGCAGCTTGCCCAGCCCACCCGCCGACGGCCCGGTCAGCAAGCTCAACATCCCCGGCAGCTGGGCCTGCGAAGGCGACGAAGCGGTCTGCGCAGGCGCGGCCGGGATGGCCGGTGGCTTGCCCGCGTAGGGCGCGTTCTGCGACCCGCGCACCCCGGTCGGGCTGCCCGGCGGCTCGGCGCAGTACGCGTTCATGTTCACCGGCGCCTCGGTCTCGTCGTTCGCCGGACGCTGCTTCGTGCCTTCATAGCCCTTCGTGCACGAAGCCGGGTCGAAGAAGTTCAGCACCACACCGAGGTGCCCCGTGCCGTCCGGGGACGTCGACGGCGAGAACGCCGAGATGATCGGGTAGGCCACCAGCAGTTCCTCGATGGCGTCCTTGCGCGACGTCGTGATCTGCGCGGTGGTCAGCAGGTTGGCGAACAGCACGCCGAGATCCGTACCGGACGCCGCGAGCACGTCGCTGATCTGGCGGCTCAGCTGCGGTGCCTGCGCGATCACCCGCCGCAGGTCCGGGTCGGACGTCTTGAGCTGACCGGCGATCGTCTTCAGGCCGGAAGCGAAGTCGGTGATGTTCGCCGCCTGACGCTCCTGCGTGTCCAGCACGACCCGCGAGTTCGCCAGCAGGCCTTGCGTCTCCGGCACGTATTGCGCGGCCACCGCCGTCAAAGAGCCGGTGCTGTCCAGGAGCTGCTGCAGTTCCGGGCCCGCCCCGGCGAACGCGTTGTACGTCTCGTCGACGACCGTCCGCAGCGATTCCGGGTGCACGCTCGCGACCAGGTCGTCGAGGTGGGTCAGCACGGTGTCCGGTGACGGCGGCAGCGACGTCTTGTCCGCCGTGATCACCGAGCCGTCCGTCAAGAACGGCCCCCCGTTGTGCAAGGGCAGCAGGTCGACGAACTGCTCCCCCACCGCCGACCGGTTCGCCACCTGCGCGTGCGCGTCGGCCGGGATGTCCGGGGCGCCGGCGTCGATGTCGAGCGCGACGTCGACGCCGTGCTCGGTCAGCGTCATCCCGGTCACCCGCCCGACCGTGACCCCGCGGTAGGCGACCTCGGAGTTGACGAAGATGCCGCCGGAGTCGGTCAGCTGCGCGGTGACGACGTAGCCGCGGTTGCCGAAGAGCCGGTCCAGCCCGGCGTACCGGCCACCGGCGTAGACGACCGAGACCACCGCGATCACGACGAACGCGAACAGCTGGATGCGGACCTTGCGCGTGGTCACTTGCCGCCCCCGATCAGGCCGAGGAGGCCGCCCAGCAGCCCGGTGCCGCCGGTCTGCCCGGGCGAGCCCAGGTCCGGCAACGGGAGCGGCGGGGCGACCGCGGAAGGCTGCTGTCCGGAGGGCAGCGCGATCGGCGGCTGCGACGAGTTCGTGAAGTTCTGGATCAGCGTGTCCAGGTCGAGGTTCACGTTCGCCTCGACGTTCGCGTAGTCGCCCTTGATCACGTTGCCCGCGTAGTCCGGGAACGGGTAGGTGAGCAGGATCTGCAGTGCGTTCGGCAGGTCGGAACCGGCCTCGCCGAGCTTGGTCAGCGTCGGCTGCAACGCCTTGAGGTTCGCGACGAGCTGGTCACGGCTCTTCGTCACGGTGTCGGTAGCGACCCCGGAGAGCGTGTTCAGCGCGTTGAGCATGCCGACGAGCTGGTCGCGCTGGTCGGTCACGATCTTCAGGCCCGGCGCGAGGTTGTCGAGCGCGTTCGACAGGTTCTGCGTCTGGCCCGTCAACGTCTGCGACAGCTTCCCGAGCCCGTCGATCGCGCGGAGGATCTCGGTCCGGTGCCCGTCGAGCTGGGTCGCCAGTTCGTCCACTCGGGACAGCAGCGCGCGGATCTCCGGCTCGTTGCCCGACAGCGCATCGTTGAGCTCGTGGCTGATCTTCTGGATCTGCTCGACGCCGCCGCCGTTGAGCAGCAGGGAAAGCGCGCCGAGCACCTCCTCCACCTCGGGGTTGCGGTTGGTGCGCCCGAGCGGGATCTGCGCGCCGTCGGCGAGCCTCTGAGCGGACGCCGGCTCGGCGGCCGGCACGCTCAGCTCGACGAACTTCTCACCCAGCAATGAAGACTGCTTCAGCTCGGCACGGGCGTTCCCGGGCAACGCGATGTCGCCGTTGACGGTCATCGCGACCAGCGCCGACCGCGTGTCCGGCGTCAGGCTGATCTTGTCGACGCGCCCGACCGCGACGTCGTTGACCTTGACGCTGGACTGCGGCACCAGGTCGAGCACGTCGGTGAACAGCGCGGTGACGTGGTACGGGTGGTCTCCGACGTCGGCGCCGCCCGGCAGCGGCGTGCCGTAGAGGCCGTTGAACCCGCCGTCACTGCAGGCCGCCAGCACGAGCACCCCGGCGAGCACTCCCGCGAGCCGCTTCACTTCGCACCCCCCGCGAGCTGCTCCATCACGTCGACGAGCGGGAGCGGCAACGGCGGGAGCGTCCCGTTCTGCAGGGAGTTGAGCACCTGCGGGATCGTCGGCAGCTTCAACGCGCCGTCGAGGACCGGCGCGAGCTGCTTGCAGATGTTCCCCAGCGTGTCCGGGACTTCCTTCGGCGTGCCCGCGCTGATCAGCCGGCACACGGTGAGGATCGGCGGGTTGGTCAGCTCGTTCAGGTTGTCCCGGACGGCGATCGTGCCCGACGCGGCGTCGTAGGAGTTGATGAAGTTGGTGGCGCCGGTCGGGGCGATGTCGAGCACCTCGGCGAGCGAGGCGCGCTGGTCGACCAGGACCTTCGACAGCGACGCCAGCTTGTCCACATTGGACTCCAAGGCGCCCTTGTTGTCGTTGACGAACTGCTGGACGTCGCCGAGCGCCCCGCCGAGGGACTGCAGTGCCGCCCCGACGTCGGAGGAGTCGGCGGCGAGGAACTGGCTGACGTCGGCGACGCGGCCGTAGAACTCGTTGAGCTGCTGGTCGCTCTGCGCCAGCGCACCGGTGAAGGAGTTCAGGTTCTGCACGGTCGAGAACAGGTCATCCTTCGAGCCGTCCAGGGTCTTCGCGAGGTCGGCGAGCTGCCCGACCGTCGAGTTCAGCGAGGCGCCGTTGCCCTTCAACGCGTCGGCAGCGGTGTCCAGGACGCCGGACAGCGCGCCGTCCTTGTTGGCGCCGTTCGGTCCCAACGCCGTCGACAGCTTGTCGAGGCTGGAATACAGGTCGTCCAGCTCCACCGGCGTCGCCGTGCGGTCCTTCGCGAGCACCGTGCCCGTCGCCAGCGTCGGGCCGCTGTCGTAGGCCGGGGTCAGCTGGACGTACCGGTCGCTGACCAGGCTCGGCGCGACGACGACCGCGCCGACGCCGGCCGGCAGCTGCACGTCGTCGACCCGCATGTCCACGCGCACCGCGTCGCCCTGCGGCGTGACGTCGGTGACCTGCCCGACCGGCACGCCGAGCACCCGCACCGACGAACCCGCGTAGAGCCCGACGGTCTTGCCGAAGTACGCCGACAGCGTCGTGCCGGTGGCGGCGCGGAACACCAGCCACAGCCCGGCGGTGACGACCAGTGCCAGGACGCAGGCGAACGCCAGCCAGGTCACCAGGCTGCGGCCGCGGTAAGTCCGGATGGTCATCGGCCGCCCACCCCCTGGTTCGGCGCCGCGATCGGCGGGGTGCAGCCCTCGGGGTTGATGTGCAGGCCGGCCGCGGTGATCGTCGGCGGCAGCAGCCCGCAGAGGTAGCCCTCGAACCAGCGGCCGTTGCCGGTCGCGTTCGCGCCGACGCGGGCGAACGGCGCCATCAGCCGGAGGCTCTGGTCGAGGTTGCCCTGGTTGCGCTGCAGGATGTCGGTCACCTTCCCGAGCTTGTCCAGCGTCGGCTTGAGCTGCGCGCGGTTGTCCGCGACGAGCCCGGACAGCTGCTGCGAGAGCTGCTGGGTGCCGGTGAGCAGCGCGTGGATCGCGGTCTTGCGGTTCTGCAGCTCGGTGAGCAGCAGGTTGCCGTCGCTGATCACGCGCTGCAGCTGTGCGTTGCGGTCGGACAGCGTCTTCGACACCTGGCTGGTGTTCGCCAGCAGCGTGTGCAGGTCGTTGTCGCGGGACGAGACCGTGCGAGCCAGCGACGACAACCCCGACAGCGTGTCCTTCAGGTACTGCGGGCTGTCCTTGAGGCTGTCGGAAAGCGCGTTGAAGCTGTCCGCGAGCTGTTTCGTGTCGATGTCGCCGACCGTCGTCGACAGCTGCTCGAAGGCGTCCTGCAGCTGGAACGGCGTGCGCGTGCGGGCCTGCGGGATCGTCGCGGCCGGCTCCTGCGCGCCGCCGCCCTGGGGGTCGAGCGCGAGGTACTTCTCCCCCAGCAGCGTCTTGATCTCGATGGACGCCGTCGTCGCGTCGCCGACCCGGACGTCCTTGACGCGGAAGCGCACCAGCACCTGCTTGCCCGCGAGCGTCACCGACGACACCGTGCCGACCTTGACCCCGGCGACCTCGACCTCGTTGTCCGGCGCCAACCCGGCGGACTCGCCGAAGTAGGCCGAGTACGTCGTGCCATTGCCGAAGAACGGGAGCTGGTCGGAGAAGTACGTCGTGGCCGTGACGAGCACGATCAGCACGAGCGCGACCGCGCCGACCGCCGCCTGGTTGCGATCCTTCAGCCGTTTCACGGGCCACACCTTTCGGCGCGTTGTGTGCCGGGGATCGGGATGATCGGCAACGTGATGTCGAGCGAGGAAATGCCGATGGTGCCGGTGATCCCGCACAGGTAGTAGTTGAACCAGCTGCCGTAGCTCAGGGTCCGGGTGAACTTCTCCAGGTTGCCCGGCAGCACCTGGAGCAGGTGGTTGAGCAGTTCGCCGGAGTCGCCGAGGTGCTGCGACAGCACGCCGAGCTGCGCGACGTCGTCCTTCAGCGCCGGGCGCGCGTCGGCGAGCAGGCCGGTCGTGGACACCGCGAGGTCGCCGAGCGCGCTGACGGCGTCGCCGATCGGCTTGCGCTGCTCGGCCAGGCCGCTGACGAGCTTCTGGGTCTGCTCGATGAGGTCGCCGAGCTGCGGGCCGTGGGCGTTGACCGTGCCGAGCACGGTGTTGAGGTTGCCGATGACCTGCCCGATCACCTGGTCCTTGCTCGCGATCGCCGTGGTGAGCGACGCGGTGTGCTGCAGCAGGCTGGTGATCGTGCCGCCTTCGCCCTGGAAGACGCCGATGATCTCGGCCGAGAGCTGGTTGACGTCCTTCGGGCTCAGCGCCTTGAACAGCGGCTTGAAGCCGTTGAACAGCACGGTGAGGTTCAGCGCGGGCTTGGTGCGCTCGGGCGGGATCGTCCCGCCGTCCGGCAGCGCCCGGTCGCCCGGGACGTCGGTGCCGAGCGCGAGGTAGCGCTGGCCGACGAGGTTGCGGTACTTGATCGTCGCGGTCACCGACTCCGGCAGCCGATAGGCGTGCTCGACGTCGAACCGCACCTCGGCGAAGTTCTGCTCGCCCTCGACGACCCCGATCGTGTCGACCTGGCCGACCTTGACCCCGGCGATGCGGACGTCGTCGCCTTCCTTGAGGCCGGACGCGTCGGTGAACTTCGCCAGGTAGCCGGACGTCTCGCCGAAGTTGGTGTTCGCGATGGTGGCCGCGAGGACGCCGGTGAGCAGCACGGTGACGACGGCGAACACCCCGAGCTTGATGAGGGACGGGACGAAACTCCTCACTTCAGCTCCACCTCCGCCCCGCGGTAGAGAGGGCCCACGAGCAGGCCGGCCCAGCCGGGCACGTCACCGGGCGACGTCCCGAGCGCGGGCGAGGCGAGCAGGTCGATCAGGTCCTTTTCGTAGGGCGAGCCGACGATCGAGCCGTCGCCGCCGAGGGCACCACCACCGGCGGGCAGCTCACCGGACGGCGACTTCGGCGGCGCCGGCTTGCTGGAACCGTCCTTGATCGCGCCGTCCGGCGGGTACTGCGGCCAGACCCCGGGCTTCGGGACCTGCGGGTAGCAGCGTGGCCCGCGCTTGTCCTCGTACTTCGGCTCGTCGACGCCGGGCAGGTACTTGCCGCGGCTGGCGGCGAACTCGATGGTGACCCGGCTGACCTCGGGGTGCGTGGTGCCCTTGCCGAACGCCAGCTCGGCCGGCGCGACCTCCCCGGCGAGCTGTTCGAGCAGGCACGGGTACTCGGGCGCGTACTTCGCGAGGACGTCCAGCGTCGGCTGGACGGCTGTGGTGAGCCGGATCAGGTTGTCCTTGTTGACCTGCAGGAAGCTCGTCAGGTCGACCGAGGCCGCCGTCACGGTCGCGTAGAGGTCGGTCAGCTGGGCGCGCTGGTCGACGATCGTCCGGCTCGTCGTCGTCAGGTCGGACAGCGCCTGCAGCAGGTCCGGCGCCGCCTTGTCGTAGGTGTCCGCGACGTTCGCGAGCCCGGTGATGTCGGCCTTGACGTCCGGCAGCGACGGGTTGAGCTTGCCGAGGTAGTCGCTCAGCTGCACGAGGGTCCGGCCGAGCTGCTTGCCGCGGCCTTCGAGGGCGGTCGACACCGCGGTGAGCGTGCTCGACAGCTTCTCCGGCTGCACTGCCTGCAGCAGCGGCATGACGTCGTCGAGCACTTTCTGCAGCTCGATCGCGGTGCTGCTGCGGTCCTGCGGGATGACGTCGCCGGCCTTGATCGGACCTTGCGAGGTCTCGGGCAGCTGCAGCGAGACGTACCGCTCGCCGAAGAGCGTCTTCGGCAGCAGCCGCGCCGAGACGTTCTTCGGGATGACGTGCGTCTTGTCCGGGTCGAGCGCCAGCTCCAGCTCGGCGTGGTCGCCCTTCGCCAGCACCGAGCGGACCTCGCCGACGAGCATGCCGCGGACCTTGACGTCGCCGCCGGTGCGCAGCTGGCTGCCGACCCGGTCGGTCTCGAGCTTCACCAGCGTCACGGGTGTGAAGGCCTTGTTGTAGACGGCGAGCGTGAGCGCGATGAACAGCGCGGCCACGAGCAGGAAGGCCAGCCCCAGCACCTGGTACCGGAGCCGCTGCCGGAGCTCGCGCCTCATCCGGAGATCCTCACCGTGGTGTTCGCGCCCCAGATCGCCAGGCTGAGGAAGAAGTCCAGCACCGAGATCAGCACGATCGACGTCCGCACCGCGCGGCCGACCGCCACCCCGACCCCGGCCGGGCCGCCGCTGGCGTTGAAGCCGTAATAACAATGGGACAGGATCACGAGCACGCTGAACACGATCACCTTCCCGAACGACCAGAGGACGTCGCCCGGGGGCAAGAACAGCGTGAAGTAGTGGTCGTAGGTGCCCGCGGACTGGCCGTAGAGCCAGATGGTGATCTGCCGGGACGCGAGGTAGCTCGAGAGCAGGCCGACCGCGTACAGCGGGATCACCGCGGCGACGCCGGCGAGCACCCGCGTGGTCACCAGGTACGGCATGCTCGGCACGCCCATGACTTCCAGCGCGTCGATCTCCTCGGAGATCCGCATCGCGCCGAGCTGCGCGGTGAAGCCGCAGCCGACGGTCGCGCTCAGCGCGAGCCCGGCCGAGAGCGGCGCGACCTCGCGCGTGTTGAAGTAGGCGGAGATGAACCCGGTGAGCGCGGCCGTGCCGAGCTGGTTCAACGCGGAGTAGCCCTGGAGGCCGACGATGAGACCGGTGAACAGCGTCATCCCGATCATCACGCCGAGCGTGCCGCCGATGACGGCGAGGCCGCCGGTGCCGAAGCAAACCTCGGTGAGCAGCCGCAGCGTTTCCCGGCTGTAGCGGCGGATCGTGCGCGGCGACCAGGCGAGCGCCTTGGCGGCGAAGGCGAGCTGCTTGCCCAAGCCCTCCAGGCTCTGGCCCGGGCGCGCGATGTACTCGAGCGTCCGCTCGTGGTCCAGGGGTTCCGCTGTCATCACATGGCCTTCGGCGGGACGATCCGCAGGTAGATCGCGGTGAGCACGACGTTGATGAGGAACAACAGCAGGAACGTGATGACGACGGCCTGGTTGACCGCGTCGCCGACCCCCTTGGGCCCGGGCGGCGGGTTCAGCCCGCGGAACGCCGCGACGACCCCGGCGACGAAGCCGTACAGCAACGCCTTGATCTCGCTGACCCAGAGGTCCGGCACCTGGGCCAGCGCGTTGAAGCTGGCCAGGTACGCGCCGGGCGTGCCGCCTTGGAGGACGACGTTGAAGAAGTAGCCGCCGAGGACGCCGACGACGCTGACCAAGCCGTTGAGCAGCACCGAAACGACCATCGCGGCGAGCACGCGCGGCACGATGAGGCGCTGGATCGGGTTGACGCCGAGGACCTCCATGGCGTCGATCTCTTCGCGGATCTTGCGCGCGCCGATGTCCGCGCAGACGGCGCTGCCGCCGGCGCCCGCGACGAGCAACGCCGTGATCAGCGGGCTGGCCTGCTGCACGATGGCCAGTGCGCTGGCCGCGCCGGTGAACGACTGCGCGCCGATCTGCGCGGTCAGCGAGCCGAGCTGCAACGCGATCACCGCGCCGAACGGGATGGCCACCAGCGCGGTCGGCAGGATCGTGACGCTCGCGAAGAACCAGCACTGCTGGATCCACTCGCGGGTCTGGAAGGGGCGCTTGAAGATCGCGCGCAGGACCTCCCACGACAGCGTCGCGAGGCGCCCGACCTGGGTCAGGGCCGCGGTTCCCGGGAGCGTGCCCGTGCTCTCGCTCACCACACCTCCCAGTAGGTCGTCGCTGACCTCCGAGTGTTCTCCATACCCGGTGCCCGATTTTCGTTAGCGGTGTTAACTGATCTCCGTCGGAAGCTTCAGAAGCTGAGGTTGAGGGCGTGCGACGCCGTGGCACCGCCGTCCGCGACGAACTCCGCTCCCGTGCAGTACGCGCTCTCGTCGCTGGCCAGGAACAGCACCAGTTTCGCGACGTCTTCGGGTTGCCCGACGCGGCCGAGCGCGACCTTCTTCCCGACGTACGACATGTCGACTTTCTGCCCGCCCGCCGCGGTCTCGACCATCTGCGTGTCGATCGCGCCGGGGTGGACCGAGTTGACGCGGATGTGCTTCTTCCCGAGCTCCATCGCGGCGACCTTGGTCATCCCGCGGATGGCGAACTTGCTCGCGGTGTAGGCGACGAGGTAGGGCATCCCGGCCAGTCCCTCCACAGAGGACACGTTGACGATGGAGCCACCGCCGGCGGCGGTCATCGGTTCAACGACCGAGCGCATCCCGAGAAACGCCCCGATCTGGTTCACCCGGATGACGCGTTCGTAATCGGCCAGCTTCGTCTTGCCGAGTTCCGAGAAATGGAGGATCCCCGCGTTGTTGACCAGCACGTTCGGCGCGCCGAACTCGGTGGTGACCCGGTCGAGGGCGGTGACCCAGCCGTCCTCGTCACCGACGTCGAGGTGCTGGTAGACGGCCTGCTCCCCGAGTTCGGCGGCGAGCTGCTTGCCCTCGTCGTCCAGGATGTCGGCGATCAGGACCTTCGCGCCTTCGGCGACGAACGCGCGTGCGGCGGCCTCGCCCTGGCCGCGCGCGGCGCCGGTGATCAGGGCGATCTTCCCGTCCAGCCTCATGACTCTCCCAGGATTTCGGTGGCGGCGAACATCCGGCCGGGGTCGCGTTCGGCGAAGAACGCGCTCACGGAGGTTTCGAGCTCGTCGAGGGACCAGCGCCGCTCGATCCGCGGCGCTTCGACCAGCGACACCGTGCCGCCGTGGACGATGAACACCTGGCCGTTGACGTGCTCGGCCGCAGGTGAGGCGAGATAGGCGACAAACGGCGCTACGTGTTCGACCGAGAGCGGGTCGGCGCCCGCTGAGGTGTTCTCGGGAGCCGCGCCGAACACGCCCTCGGTCATCGCCGTCCGCGCGCGAGGGCAGATCGCGTTGGCGCGGACGCCGTACTTGGCCAGGCCGCGGGCGGCCGACATGGTGAGCGCGGTGATGCCCGCCTTCGCCGCGGCGTAGTTGGGCTGGCCGGGTGAGCCGATCAGGAAGGCTTCGGACGCCGTGTTGACCAGGCGCCCGTACACCGGCTGACCGTCTTCTTTGGACTTGTCGCGCCAGTACTTGGCGGCGTTGCGGGACAACAGGAAGTGGCCGCGCAGGTGGACGCGGAGCACGGTGTCCCAGTCGTCGTCGGACATCGAGAAGAGCATCTTGTCGCGCAGCACGCCCGCGTTGTTCACGACGATGTCGAGCCCGCCGAGGTCGAGGGCGGCGGCCATGAGTGCGTCGGCGGTGGCCCGCTCCCCCACGTCGCCGGCGACCGCCACGGCCTTGCCACCGGCGGCTTCGATCTCTTCGACGACGTCCTTCGGCTCACCGATGTCGTTGACGACGACGGTGGCGCCCCGCCCGGCCAGAGCGAGCGCTTCGGCCCGCCCCAGGCCCGCGGCGGCGCCCGTGACGATCGCTGTCCTGCCCGTCAGGCTCACGCGCGGCCTCCTCATCGAGTCCTGTGACCGGGCCTACACTAGAATCTGTTCTTGTCCAGAGCAAGCCCTTCAGTGAACGCCGCTAACTAGCGATGAACAGGGCGTTCTTCGGGCAACCTTTCACGGCATCTGTAACATGTTCTATCCGATGGTCCGGAATCGGTCCCGGCTGGACGACGAGTTCTTCGTCGTCGTCCAGGTCGAAGACGTCCGGCGCGAACCCCACGCACACCGCGTTCGCCTCGCAGAGCGAACGATCGACGCCGATCTCCATGCTTCCTCCGCCGCGTGAGTCCTGGTACAACTAGAACAGGTTCTACTATAACGCCGGATCGAGGTGACGGGTGCGGATCGACTACACACCGGAGCAGCGGGCACTGGCCGCGGAGCTCCGGGAGTACTTCGCCGAGCTGATGACGCCCGAGCGGCGGGAAAGCCTCCGCGCGGGCGACGAGTACGGCGACGGCCTGGCGTACAAGGAGATCGTCCGGCAGCTGGGCAAGGACGGCTGGCTCGCGCTCGGCTGGCCGAAGGAGTACGGCGGGCAGGGCCGGCCGATGCTCGACCAGCTCATCTTCACCGACGAGGCGGCCGTCGCCGGGGTGCCGGTCCCGTTCCTCACGGTGAACACCGTCGGGCCGACCATCATGCGCTACGGCACCGAAGAGCAGAAGGCGTTCTACCTGCCGAAGATCGCCGCCGGCGAGCTGCACTTCTCGATCGGCTACTCCGAACCGGAGGCCGGCACCGACCTGGCGTCGCTGCGGACGCGCGCGGTGCGCGACGGCGACGAGTACGTCGTCACCGGGCAGAAGATGTGGACCAGCCTGATCGAGTACGCCGACTACGTCTGGCTCGCCGTCCGCACCGACCCCGACGCGAAGAAGCACCGCGGCCTGTCGATCCTGATCGTGCCGACGTCCGCGCCCGGGTTCTCCTGGACCAAGGTGCGCACCGTGGCGGGCGCGGGCACGAGCGCGACCTACTACGACGAAGTGCGCGTGCCGGTGTCGGCGCGCGTCGCCGAGGAGAACGCGGGCTGGCCGCTGATCACCAACCAGCTCAACCACGAGCGCGTCGCGCTGACGTCGTCGGCGCCCGTCCGCAAGGCCCTCGCGGACGTCGTGGCCTGGGCGAAGGAGACCGGCGCCATCAACCAGGAATGGGTGCGGCTGCACCTCGCGCGGGTGCATGCCGGCGCGGAGTACCTCAAGCTGCGGAACTGGCGGATCGCCTGGGCGGCCGCGGCGAGCGAGCTCGGCCCGGCGGAGGCGTCGGCGACGAAGGTGTACGGCACGGAGTTCGCGATCGAGGCCTATCGCCTGCTGATGGAGGTGCTGGGCGCGGCCGCCGTCGTCCGCGACGGCTCGCCGGGCGCGCTGCTGGCCGGGCGGATCGAGCGGCTGCACCGCTCGGCGCTGATCCTCACCTTCGGCGGCGGTACCAACGAGATCCAGCGGGACATGATCGCCGCGACCGCCCTCGGCCTGCCTGTCACGCGCTAGGAGCGTCTCATGGACTTCACCCCTTCCGAGGCGTCGGCCGACCTGGCCGCGCTGACCCGGCGGATCCTCGCCGACAAGGCCGGCCACGACCCGCACGGCACCGGCGGCTTCGACGCTCCACTGTGGACGGCCCTGGGCCAGGCGGGCGTGCTCGACGCGGCGCTGCCGTCGTCGCTGGGCGGCGGCGGGTTCGGCCTGCTGGAGCAGTGCGCGGTGCTCACCGAGATCGGCCGCGCGGTGGCGGCGGTCCCGTACCTGCCGTCGATCACGATGGCGGCGTCGGCGCTGGCCGAGTTCGGCACGCCGGAGCTGGTGGACCGCTGGGTGCTGCCGGTGCTGCGGGGAGAACGCGTTCTAGCGGTGGCGCTGTCCGGTTTCACCGCTTCGGAGAGCGTGCTTTCGGGCTCCCAGACCGCGGTGCACTTCGGCGCGTTCGCCCACGGCTTCCTCGTGGCCGCTTCCGGCGAGGTTTTCCTGGTCGACGCTTCGGCGCCCGGCGTGACGGTGCGGCCGCAGCGGACGACCGACCACGCGGACGCCTGTCTGCTGGAACTGTCCGGCGTGCCCGGGGTTTCGCTGGGCGACATCGGCGAATGGCTGCGCCTGCGCGGGACGGCCGGGGTGTGCGCGCAGCAGCTCGGCGTGGTCGAGCGGGCTTTGGAGCTGACGGCGGCGTACGCGGCCGAGCGCACGCAGTTCGGCCACGTGATCGGCGGCTTCCAGGCGGTCCGCCAGCGCCTCGCGGACGCGTACGTGGACGTGGAGGCGGTGCGGCTGACGTCCCTGCAGGCGGCGTGGCGGCTGGCCTCGGACCTCCCGGCGGCGGAAGCGGTGGCGACGGCCAAGTTCTGGGCGGCGGAGGCGGGCCACCGGGTGGCCCACACGACGGTCCACGTCCACGGCGGCGTCGGCATCGACGTGGACCACGAGGTCCACCGGTACTTCACGGCGGCGAAGCGCCTGGAGTTCCTGCTGGGCCCGGCGACCCCGCAGCTGCTGGCCCTGGGCGAGCACCTCGCCACCGACGCCTGAAGTGCGTGAAGGCCACCTTAGAGGAACTTCAAGTTCCTCAAGGTGGCCTTCACGGCTTTGCCGCGTACGTCCAGAACTCGCGCATCAGCCGGGTCGGCTCCGGGCTCGTCATCTCGACCTGCGTCAGCAGGACCGAGACCGTGCCCGTCGCCGGGAACAGGTGCCAGGACGTGCCCGCGCCGCCGACCCAGCCGTAGCGGCCCGGGATCTCCCACGGCTGCTTCGCCTCGACGTCGACCGAACCGCCGTACCCCCAGCCCTGGCCGTGCAGGAACACGCGTCCGGCCTCGCGCTGGGCCGGCGTCAGGTGGTCGGCCGTCATCCGGTGCACCGAGCCCGGCGTCAGCAGCCGGTGGTCGCCGACCGTGCCTTCGGCCAGCAGGAACCGGCCGAACGCGAGCAGGTCGTCAGCCGTCGAAACCAGGCCCGCCGCGCCGGAGGGGAACGGCGGCGCGGCACTCCACCGGCCCTCCGGCGAGTCGATCAGCCGCAGCCCCGCGTCGCCGGGCCGGTACGCGCTGGTGAACCGGCCCAGCGCCGCGGTCGGCACGGCGAACCCGGTGTCGGCCATGCCCAGCGGCTCGAACAGCCGTTCCGCCAGGAACTCCGGGAGCGGCCGGCCCGACACCCGCGCGATCAGCACGCCCTGGATGTCCGAACCGGTGTCGTAGAGCCACGCCTCCCCCGGCTGGTGCAGCAGCGGCACCTGCGCCAGCGCGGCCGTCCACTCGTCCGGCGCCAGGGCCCGCGGTGCCGCCGCCGGGTGGCCCAGCACCTGGAGCAGCAGGTCGACCGCGGGCAGCGTCATGTCCGCCGCGAGGCCGTACCCGCAGCGGAAGGTGAGCAGGTCGGCCACCGTGATCGGGCGGACGGCGGGCACGACGTCGTCGACCGGCCCGGCCGGCGTCCGCACGACCACCGGCGACGCCAGCTCCGGCAGCCACCGCGCGATCGGGTCGTCCAGCGCGAGCTCGCCCTCGTCGACGAGCAGCATGACCGCCGCGGCGACGATCGGCTTGGTCAGCGACGCGACGCGGAACAGCGAGTCGCGCGCCATAGGCACGGTGCCCTCGGCGTCGGCGGAGCCCACGGCGGCCACCTCGACCTGGTCACCGCGCGCGACGAGGGCCACGGCGCCGGGCAGGTCCGCGGCGTGCCGCGTCAGCAGTTCGGTCAGCACGGTTCAGTCCAGGGGGTTGATGGCGCGCAGGCGCCGCGGGCCGGTGTCGGGCCGCGACGGCGGCGGCCCCAGCACGAGACGGGCATTGGCGACGAAGGCGCCGTCCGGCGACGCCAGGATCGGGTCGAGCACCAGGGACCGTACCTCCGGGTTGTCCTCGGCCAGTGCGGCGACGCGCAGCACCATGTCCTGCAGAGCGGCGAGATCGGCGGGTTCGTCGCCGCGGTAGCCGGTGAGCAGCGGCGCCGTCCGCGGCTCGCGCAGCAGCGTGGCCGCGTCCATGTCGGTGAGCGGCACCGCGCGGTAGGCGCGGTCGCCCAGCAGCGTGCTGACCAGCCCGGACAGCCCGAACGACACGAGCGTGCCGAACGACGGGTCGTCCTGCAGCCCGATCACGCACGACAGGCCCTTCGGCGCCATCCGCTGGACGTACACGTCGTCGTCATCGGAGATCTCGCGCAGCGACTCGTAGGCCGTGCGCACCGAGTCGGCCGACGACAGGTCGAGCCGCACCCCCGCCAGGTCGGGCCGGCCGCGCAGCCGCTCGTCGACGGCCTTGAGCGTCACCGGGTAGCCCAGCTCGGCCGCCGCCGCGACGGCTTCGTCCACTGTGGACGCGACGCGGAACGGGACGACGTCGATGCCGTAGCAGCCCAGCAACCGCACGACGTCGGTGTCGGACAGCAGCGTCGTCCGGCCGTCCTCGGCTTCGAGGAGCTCGCGGACGATCACCTGCGCCTGTTCGGTGTGGATCCCCGACGGCGTCACGAGCGTGCCCTGCGGGCGTTGCCGCCACGCCGCGTACCGGATGACCCGGACGAGGGCGTTCACCGCGCGTTCCGGGCTCGGGTACGACGGGATCGAGCCGCGGGTCGGCACGCCGTCGCCGGTCGACACGGCCAGTTCGTCGGGAACGCCTTCGGCGGCCAGGAACGTCGAGACGATCGGCTTGCGCTGCCCCAGTTCGACCACGGTTTCGCGCAGGGCGCGCGCGTACGCCGTGCCGGGGATGGCCACCGGCGGCGCGAACACGACGACCAGCGCGTCGGTGTCCGGCGAGGTGAGCGCCTCGCCGACCGCCTTGGCGAAGTCCTCCGGGCCGGCCTGCGGGCCGACGTCCACCGGGTCGAACGCGAGCCGCAGGCCCTGCATCCGCGCGGTGTCGGCGGCCAGCAGCCCGATCGCGCTGGAGTTGCCGACGATCGCGACCCGCGGCCCGGCGGGCAGCGGCTGGTGGGCGAACACGAGCGCGGTGTCGAACAGCTGCGCCAGCGACTCCACGCGCACGACACCGGCCTGTTCGAACAGCGCCTGGACGCTGGCTTCGTCGATCTCCGTCGAGGTCGCGGCCAGCTGCGGGCGCACCGCGTGCCGCCCCGACTTCACCGCGACGATCGGCTTCGTCCGCGCGAGCCTCCTCGCCAGCCGCGCGAACTTGCGCGGGTTGCCGAAGGACTCGAGGTACAGCAGCACGAGGTCGGTGTCCGGGTCGGTTTCCCAGTACTGGAGCAGGTCGTTGCCCGAGACGTCGGCGCGGTTGCCGGCCGAGACGAACGTCGACAGGCCGAGGCCGCGCGACTCGGCGTCGGCGAGGATCGCGGTGCCCAGCGCGCCGGACTGGCAGAAGAACCCGGTGCGCCCGCGCACGGGCAGCCGCGGGGCGAGGGTGGCGTTGAGCCGGACGCCGGGTGCGGTGTTCAGCACGCCGAGCGCGTTCGGGCCGACGACGCGCATGCCGTGCGCCCGCGCCTCGCCGACCAGCCGCAGTTCCGCGTGCAGGCCACGGGGGCCGGCTTCGGCGAAGCCGCTCGAGAGGATCAGCAGCGTCTTGACGCCCTTCGCGAGGCAAGCGTCCAAAACGGACTCGACGGCCTCGGCGGGCACCGCGACGACGGCCAGGTCGACCGAGTCCGGGATGTCCAGCACCGACGGGTACGCGCGGACGCCGCGGATCGAGCGGTGCTCCGGGTTGACCGGGTAGACGGTGCCGGTGAACGCGGCGGCCAGGAGGTTCACGAAGGCGACGTGGCCGACCTTGCCCGGCTCGGCGGACGCGCCGATCACCGCGACCGACGTCGGGTGCAGCAGGTTGTGCACGCTGCGTGCCTCGGCGGCCTGCTCCCGCGAGCGCGCGACCGCGAGGGACTCCTCGGTCGGGTCGATGTCGAACTCCAGGTGCAGCACGCCTTCCTCGAACTCGCGGCTGACCTGGTAGCCGGCGTCACGGAAGACCCGCACCATCGCGGCGTTCTCGGCGAGGACCTCGGCGACGAACCGGCGCAGCCCGCACTCCGCCGCGGCCGCGGCGAGGTGTTCCAGGAGGATCGAGCCGAGCCCGCGGCCTTGGTGCGCGTCGCTGACGACGAAGGCGACCTCGGCCGAGGGCCCGTGGTCGAGCCGCTCGTACCGGCCGACCGCGACGATGTCGTCGCCCAGGAAGGCGGCGAACGCGACCCGGTCGTGGTGGTCGACGGTCGAGAAGCGCTTCAGGTCCTTCTCGGGGATCCGCGGGTAGGCGCCGAAGTAGCGGAAGTAGCGGGTGCGCTCGGACAGCTTGCCGTGGAAGGCGACGAGGCCGTCGGCGTCGGTGGGGACGATCGGGCGGAGGTGGACGGTGCCGCCGTCGGACAGCACGACGTCAGCCTCCCAGTCGCGGGGGTAGTCGAAGGGGTCCCGGCCGGCCATCGTCAGTCCCTGGGGTCGTCCGGGTCGAGGCCGTGCAAGGGGAAGACGGCCCGGCGGGTGTCCCGGACGGCGACGTCGACCGGGTCGTCCTCGCCGTCGCCCCACGGCTTGAACTCGGTTTCGCGGTCGTCGGTCATCGCTCGGGGCAGTTCGGCGTTCGGGGCGGCCTTGGAGACGGTTTCGACCCAACCGGGCGGCAGCGGCGTCGCCGGGGCGACGTCCCGGTCGAGGACGGTGGCGATCAGGTGCGTCCACGACCGCGGGACGACCCGGATCAGCTGGTACCCGCCCCCGCCGACGGCGATCCACTTGCCGTCCGCGTACGTCTCGGCGAGGTCGCGGAGGGTGGTGTAGATGGTGCGGTGCCCGTCGACGCTCAGCGAGAGGTCGGCCAGCGGGTCTTCCTCGTGCGAGTCGACGCCGCACTGGGTGAACAGCAGCTGCGGCTCGAAGTCGGCGAGCAGCGACGGGACGACGGCGGTGAAGGCGCGCAGCCAGCCGGGGTCCCGGGTCCGCGGCGGCAGGGGGACGTTGACCGAGGTGCCGTCGGCCTTCCCGCGACCGGTCTCGGCGGAGTAGCCGGTGCCCGGCCAGAGCGTGAAGGGGTGCTGGTGCATCGAGATCGTGAGGACGCGCGGGTCGTCGTAGAAGGCGGCCTGGACGCCGTCGCCGTGGTGGACGTCGGTGTCGATGTAGGCGATGCGGTCGAAGCCGTGGTCGAGCAGCCACGAGATGGCGACGGCGCAGTCGTTGTAGACGCAGAAGCCGGACGCCTGGTCGCGCATGGCGTGGTGCAGGCCGCCGGCGATGTTGACCGCGCGGGTGGCTTCGCCTTCGGCGACCTTCCGGGCGGCGAGCAGCGTCGAGCCGACGACGAGGGCGGAGGCGTCGTGCATGTCGGAGAAGACGGGGTTGTCGGAGGTCCCGAGCCCGTGCCCGACGTCCCACCCGACGAGCGGCGCTTCCCGCACGGCGGCGAGGTACTCGGGGGCGTGGACGCGGAGCAGCTCCTCGTCCCCGGCGCCGGTGGGGACGAGCAGCGGGACGTCGTCGAGCACGCCGAGCTCGGTGGCCAGCCGGACGGTGAGCTCCAGCCGGACGGGGTTGAACGGGTGGTCCCCGCCCAGGTCGTAACCCAGCAGGGCGGAGTCCCAAACGACAGCCGGCGACATGCGGTCGACTGTAGTGCCGATCGTGGGAGTCCGTGGACTCGAAGACCCGCTCCGGCACGCGGTGAAAGCCGTGAAGGCCTCCTTACCGGCATCTTGGGCCGTCAAGGGGGCCTTCACGGCTTTTCGCCGGGTCCCGTCAGCCGGGGAGGGCGCCCGTCGCCGCCGGGCGGTGCGGGTCCCGGGACCAGTGGGACCACGAGCCCGCGTACAGCCCCGCGCCCGGGTGGCCCGCCAGCTCCAGCGCGAGGACCACCGAGCTCGCCGTGACCCCCGAGCCGCAGTACGCGCCGACCGGCTCGCCCGGGCGCAGGCCCAGGTCCGCGAACCGGGCGGCCAGCTCCTCGGGCGCGCGCCAGTGGCCGTCGTCGTCCGTGTGGCCCGCGAACGGTGCGTTCACCGCGCCCGGGATGTGCCCCGCCCGCGGGTCGACCGGCTCGGTCTCGCCCGTGTAGCGCGGCGTGGCGCGGGCGTCGAGGAGCAGGCCGTCGCGGGCCAGCGCCGCCGCTTCGTCCGCGTCGAGCACCGGCATGCCGCCCGGGCGGACCGTGACGTCACCCGGCTCCGGCCGCGCCGGTTCCGTGCTCACCGGGTGACCGCCGGCGATCCACGCAGCGTAACCGCCGTCGAGCACCGCCACCTCGTCGTGGCCCACCCAGCGCAGCAGCCACCACGCCCGCGCGGCCACCGAGCCGTCGGCGTCGTCGTAGACCACCACCGGCGAGCCCTCCCGCACGCCGGCCGCGCGCAGGTCGCGCTGCAGGCCGGCCGGGTCGGGCAGCGGGTGCCGGCCGCCCTCGCCCGGCTCGCCCGCGAGGACGCGGTCGAGGTCGGTGAAGACCGCGCCGGGCACGTGGCCTTCGCGGTAGGAATCGGCGCCGGGCGGCCCGGCGAGCCGCCAGCGGACGTCGAGGACGACGGGCCGGTCCCCCGCCGGGCCGGCCGGCGCGGCGGCGAGGTCGGTGGTGCTGATCAGCGGACGCATGCCTCCCATCTTCCAGCCGCCGCCCGCCCGGCCGCGCCGGGGTGCGGACATATCCGTCACCGGCGCGTTGTGACCGATCTGGCCGAAAGCAGGCGAAGACGGACCGCAGCGGATCCGCTGGGTGCCGGTTTCCGCCGCGGCCGCCGGTCTGATCGGTAACCATCGGCGCGGTATCTCCCAGGGCCGCCGCCGCTGTCGGGGTCAACGACTACGATGAGCGACGCGGACGAAGGGGACAGCGTGAACGATCTCATCGACACCACCGAGATGTACTTGCGTACGATCTACGAGCTCGAAGAAGAAGGTGTCGTTCCGCTGCGTGCCCGCATCGCCGAGCGCCTGCAGCAGAGCGGCCCGACCGTGAGCCAGACCGTCGCCCGCATGGAGCGCGACGGGCTGGTCGTGGTCGCCGACGACCGGCACCTCCAGCTGACCGACCACGGCCGCGAACTGGCCATCGCCGTCATGCGCAAGCACCGCCTGGCCGAGCGCCTCCTCGTCGACGTCATCGGGCTCGAGTGGGAGCACGTGCACAACGAGGCGTGCCGGTGGGAGCACGTGATGAGCGAGGCCGTCGAGCGCAAGCTGGTCAAGCTGCTCGACCACCCGACCACCTCCCCCTACGGCAACCCGATCCCCGGTCTGGACAAGCTGGGCGACGGCGACCCGGCACCGCCGGCCGAGGCCGACCTCGTCCGGCTCGACGAGTTCGCCCGCACCGGCGGCGGCCGCGTCGAGATCCGGCGCATCGCCGAGCACGTCCAGCTGGACGAGTCGCTGATGACCGAGCTCAAGTCCGTCGGCATCGTGCCGGGCGGCACGGTCACCATCGGCCGGGCCAACGGCGGCACCGTCGAGGTCACCGGCGGGGACACCACCGCCCAGGTCGCCAGCTCCGCGCTGCACGCCGTCCTGGCGCTGGCCAGGTGAGCCCGGCTTCGGAGGCCGCGGCGGCGTTCCGCACGGTGCACGGCGGCGAGCCCGCCGGCGTGTGGTCCGCGCCGGGGCGCGTGAACCTGATCGGCGAACACACCGACTACAACGACGGCTTCGTGCTGCCGTTCGCCCTGCCCCACCGCCTGGCCGCGGCGGCGTCCCCCCGCGAGGACGGCGTCCTGTCCGTGGCCACCCTGGGCGACGACGGCCAGCTCCAGCGCTCCGGCGACCTCAAGATCGCCGACCTGGCGCCGGGCACCGTCGACGGGTGGGCCGCGTACCCGGCGGGCGTCGCCTGGGTGCTGCGCGACCAGGGCTTCACGGCCGGCGCCGACTTGGTCGTCGCCGGGGACGTGCCGTCGGGGGCGGGGCTCTCCTCCTCCCATGCGCTCGAGTGCGCGGTATCGCTGGCGTTGCTGGGCCTGGCCGGGCTGGAGCTGGGCACGCCCGGCGACCGCGTCCCGACGCGGCCCGAGGTCGCGCGGTGGGTCCAGCGCTCGGAGAACGACTTCGTCGGCGCGCCCACCGGCCTGCTCGACCAGACGGCGTCCCTCTGCTGCACCGAGTCCTGCGTGCTGTTCCTCGACGTCCGGTCGGGTGAGCAGGAGCAGGTGCCGTTCGGTCTGGCCGACGCCGGACTGCAGGTGCTGATCATGGACACCCGCACGAAGCACTCGCACGCCGAGGGCGGGTACGGCGAGCGTCGCCGCGGCACCGAACGGGCCGCCGAGCTGCTCGGCGTCAAGGCGCTGCGCGACATCACCGTCGAAGGGCTCTCCGCGGCCCTCGACCGGCTGCCCGACGACCTGGTGCCGCTCGTGCGGCACGTCGTCACGGAAAACCAGCGGGTCCTCGAAGTGGTCGAGCTGCTGCGCGCCGGCCGGCTGGCGGACATCGGCCCGTACCTGGACGCCTCGCACGTCAGCATGCGCGACGACTACCGGATCTCCACGGCCGAGCTGGACCTCGCGGTCGACTCGGCCCGGGAGGCCGGCGCGCTCGGCTCCCGGATGACCGGCGGCGGTTTCGGCGGCTCGGCGATCGCGCTGGTCCGCGACGCCGACCTGGACGGGGTCAAGGCGGCCGTCGAAGCGGCGTACGAGAAGGCCGGTTACCGGCGGCCGCGGATGTTCACGGCGGTGCCTTCGCGCGGGGCAGGGCGCGACCAGGTCTGAGGCCGCGTGGGTCCGCTCGGGGCAACCCCCGCGCGGACCCGTGCGTCGCCGAGGGAGAAGACTGTGGCGCACAGTCACCACTTTCGGCAGGAAGGCCTGGATGTGTCGGAGCAGAGCAACGCCCTGAAGCTGGTTGTCACGGGCGGAGCCGGGTACGTCGGCAGTGTCTGCGCCGCCCGGCTGATCGAGGCCGGGCACCAGGTCACCGTCGTCGACGACCTGTCCACCGGGCACGCCGACGCCGTCCACCCGGACGCGCGGTTCGTCGAGGGTGACGCCGCCGAGGTGGCGGGCAGCCTGCTGCGCGAGGGCTTCGACGGCGTGCTGCACTTCGCGGCCAAGTCGCTGGTCGGCGAGTCGATGACGGAGCCGGCGAAGTACTGGGAAGGCAACGTCGTCACGTCGCTGCGGCTGCTCGAGGCCATGCGCGAGCACGGCACGCCGCGCCTGGTGTTCTCCTCCACCGCGGCGACCTACGGGGAGCCGGAGCAGTCGCCGATCCCGGAGTCCGCGCCGGCCCGGCCGACCAACACCTACGGGGCGACGAAGCTCGCCATCGACCACGCGATCACCAGCTTCGCCGCCGCGCACGGGCTGGCCGCGGTGAGCCTCCGGTACTTCAACGTCGCGGGCGCGTACGGCGCGTTCGGGGAGCGCCACACCACGGAAACCCATCTCATTCCCCTCGTCCTCCAGGTCGCCACGGGCGACCGCGAACAGATCAAGATCTTCGGCGACGACTACCCGACGCCGGACCACACGGCGATCCGCGACTACATCCACGTCGCGGACCTCGCGGACGCGCACCTGCTGGCGCTGAAGCACGCCACGGCGGGTACGCACCGCATCTACAACCTGGGCAGTGGCACGGGGTTCTCCGTTCTCGAGGTGATCGAGGCGTGCCGCGAGGTCACCGGCCACCCGATCCCGGCCGAGGTGTCACCGCGGCGGGCAGGCGACCCGTCGGTGCTCGTGGCGGCCAGCGACCGGGCTCGGGAAGAGCTGGGCTGGAAGCCGGAGCGGACGGAGCTGACCCGGATCGTGCGGGACGCTTGGACTTTCACCCAGGCTCGGCAGGGCTGAGGTCGCCGGCCGCGCCAGGCAGCGGTAGTCCGCAGCCTGGCGCGACTGAGCGCGGAAAGTGCCGGACGCACGCGCGCCCCGTTCAGCCCGGCTCGGCGGCGGACTCCGAACGTCCACACGCGACACCCAGCGGCAGGCACGCACCCGGCTCCCCGAAATCCGCTGGGGTCAAGCCGAAGCCGGACAAGCCCGTCGGGTCCGCCGTCAACGCCAGGCCCAGCAGCTGCCCCGGCGGCATGCCCTGGTCCAGCACCGTCTTCAACAGCCCGGCCAGCACGTGGTCCGGCTTCGCCGCCAGCGCGTTCTCCAGTGCCATGCCCGCGAACGTGCCGTCGCCGCGCATGAAGGCCGTGTACCCCAGCAGGGCCGCCGCTTCCGCTCGCTCCGGGGCCGGGAGCTCCTGGACCAGCGTCAGCCACAGGCGCTCCGCCTCGCGCGCGGCCGGGCTGTGCGGTGGGACCGCCATGCCCAGGCACGCGTCCCGGATCTCCGGGAGCGAGAGGGCGTTCGCGAGCGAGACCGCTTCCTCGTCCGTCGGTGGCCCTGAGCCGCGCAGCTGGCGCTCGAACGCCGCCCGGATCGACGACGCCGCCTCGGAAACCTCGAGACAGCGGGGCGACGGCAGCCGGGCCAGCGATTCGGCCCGGCGGGCGAGTGCTTCCGGCGAACGTGGCGCGAGCAGCGACTCCAGCTCGGCGCGGCTGTCGAACGCCACCGAGCCGCCGCCCGTCGCGACCGCCGCCGTCACCGTCGCCCGGGGGTCCGGCAGCTCGCCGCCGCAGTCCGGGTCCGCGTAGCAACCCCACGCCGCCCCTTCACTGATGTCCGCCGCCCACATCGCGTGCAGCACCGGGAGGCCGACCTCGCCCAGGGCGTCCGCCAGCAGCTCGACGAAGCCCGCGTGCGGCGGCGGGCTGCCGGGTCTTCGCCGGCCGCCGACCACCACCAGCGTCACCCCCGTGTGCGGGGCCAGGGTGAACCGCGGAGCGAGCGCCCGGGCCTGGTGCGCCCGGTCTTCGCGACGCGGGAGGTCGCCGCGCAGCACCAGGCCCAGGCGGTTGCCCGCCGGGGCCCGGTGGCCGAGCAGGACGACGGAGTTCGCGGGCCGGAACCCGATCAGGTAAGGGAGCGCGGCCAGCAGCTGCGCGGGGCTTCGGAGGTCGACCGGCGGCCGGCCGGTCGGGGTGGTGGTGGTCATGCCTCCAGCGTGGGGCAGGACGGGGCCGGCTGGGGCGGTGGCGGCAAATCTGTGGATGGGCGGGGCCGATGTGGACGGAACCGGCCGGCGGACGGCCGGACGGCGGGTTCCTGTCGGTGGGGCGGGCTAGAGTGCCCGGCCCCACCGACGAGCCCGGCTCAGCCGCAGTGCTCGAAACCGCTTTCATAGGTGTTGCTGCCCACCGAGCCGCCCCACTTCACGCAGGTCGCTTCGGCCGTCTTCTTCACCGGCCCGGCGTAGTAGGTGAAGCTGCCGGAATCGGTCACCCGCGCCGATCCCTGGACCTCGAGGAACGCCGAGACCGGGCTGGCCGTGCCGAGCGACGTCGCCTTCAACGTCGTCACGCAGTTCGCCTTGGTCGAGGCGTTGTACAGCAGGTAGGCGGTGCCGGACGAGCCGGCCAGCGCCTGCTGGTCGACGACGGAGAAGCCCGAGCCGCAGACCTCTTCGGCGGAGTACGGGTTGCCGCCGCAGTTGTTCTTGCTGGTGAAGTTCGTGTGCGCGTAGTACGGCACGGCGACGCCGTTCAGCTTCGCCTTCTGCACCACGCCGTTCAGCCGCTCTTCGAAGTGCAGGTGCGGGCCGGTGACCCCGCCGGTCGCGCCCGCCTTGCCGAGCTCCTTGCCGCCGGCGACGGACTGCCCGACCGAGACCTCCTGCGCGGACAGGTGCGCGTACCGGGTGCGCCAGCCGCTGCCGTGGTCCACCTCGATCCACTTGCCGTAGCTCGTGCTGCCCTCGTCGGCGACCCGCGTCACCGTGCCGGACGCCGCGGCCAGCACCGGCATGCCCGTGATGCCCGACTTCTGGAAGTCGACCGAGTACTCGGGGCTGTGGCCGCTGAACGTCGCCGCGGTCACGGTGACCCCGCACTTGAACGGCACCTGGAAGTTCGGCGCGGCCGACGCGGCCGCCGAGCCGGCGAGGGTGAGGCCGAGCGCGGGCAGCGCCGCGGCGGCGGCGAACACGGCGAGCCGTCGCAACCTGGACATGGGCGAACCTCCTGACGAACGGGACATCTCGACACCACGAAGGGAAGCCCGCGTCGGTACATTTTCCGTACAAGCACCCGCGGAGGCTCCCCGAAGATGATCATCCGACAAGCCGGATTCCACCGGTTTCCCCAGGCCCAGGACTGGGTGCGCTGGGGACTCATCGCGGTGCCGATGTTCGCCGCGATGGCCCGGGCGAACACCCTCTCGTGGGTCCTGATCGGGATCACCCTGACACTGTCGCTCCCGCTCCTGTGGATCCAGGGCGTCAGCAGCGGGCACCGGCTCGTGCCGGTCGTGACCCTCGCCGTGATCGCCGCCGCGGGCACCCTGTGGGCGATCGTGCCGAACAGCTGGGCCTCGGTGGCGATGTTCAGCACCACGTTCTTCGTCGTGCTCTGGCAGCCGAAGGTGCCGATCATCCTCGCGGTCGCCCTGGACCTCGCCGCGATCTCGTTCTGGGCGGGCTACCACCACGCCTGGGAAGGCGCGCTGCCGACGTACGCGATCGTCGCCGTGATCGTGCTGCTCGGGTTGAACCGGCGGACCCGGCTGGCCCGGATCGAGCAGACCGAACTGGCGCTGGCCCGCGCGCAGACGGCCACCGAAGAGCACACGCGCGCCGCCGCCCTCGCCGAACGCGCCCGCATCGCCCGCGAGCTGCACGACGTCCTGGCGCACTCGCTGGCCGGGCTGTCCCTCAACCTGCAGGGCGCGCGGCTCATGCTGGTGCGCGACGGGGCGAGCCCGGACGCCGTCGCCCAGATCGAACGGGCGCAGAAGCTGGCGTCGGAAGGCCTTGCCGAGGCTCGCAAGGCCGTCGCCGCGCTGCGCGAAGACGCCGTCCCGGTCGAACGCACGATCGCGGACCTCCTGGCCGCCTACCGGCTGGACAGCGGGGCCCGGGCCGACCTGACGGTCGAGGGCGAGCCGCGTGAGCTCGCCCCGGCGGTCGGCACCGCGCTGGTCCGCGCGGTGCAGGAGGCCCTGGCCAACACGCGCAAGCACGCGGCGCGGGCCGAGGTCGACGTCACCCTGGACTACGGCTCCGGCAGCGTCGCGCTGACCGTCGCCGACCGGCAGGGCAGGCGGCCGCTGGACGCGCCGGCGGCAGGCTACGGTTTGCGCGGGATGAGCGAACGGGTCGCGCTGCTCGACGGGCGCTTCGAGAGCGGGCCGGGGGAGGACGGATGGCGGATTCACCTGACGGTGCCGGCGTGACGCTGCGCGTCGTACTGGCCGACGACCAGGCGGTGGTCCGGGAAGGCCTGGTCACGCTGCTCGGGCTGCTGCCGGGCGTCGAGGTGGTCGGCGCCGCCGCCGACGGCCTGGCCGCCCTCGAGCTCGTGGCCGAGCACCACCCCGACGTCGTGCTCGTGGACCTGCGGATGCCGCGCTGCGACGGCGTGGAGACCACCGAGCGGATCCGCGCCGAGCACCCGGGCACCGAGGTCGTCGTGCTGACCACGTACGCCGACGACGAGTCGCTGCTGGCCGCGTTGCGCGCCGGCGCCCGCGGGTTCCTCACCAAGGACGCCGACGCCGAGGCGATCGCCCGCGCGCTGCGCTCGGCGGCCGCCGGTCAGTCCACTGTGGACGGCGAGCTGCAACGGCGGCTCGTCGAGGCCGCCACCCGCAGCACGCCCCAGCGGGTCAAGGAGATCGAAGGCCTGACCGCCCGCGAGATCGAAGTGCTGCGGCTGATCGCGGCGGGCCTGTCGAACACGGAAATCGCGCGCACGCTCGTCGTGAGCGAGGCGACCGTGAAGACCCACGTGAACCACCTGTTCACCAAGGCCCGGCTGCGGGATCGCGCGCAGGCCGTCGCCTTCGCCTACCGGACGGGCATCGCGGACTAGAGCAGTCGCTGGGTGAATCCGGCCGCGGCCAGCCGGCCGAACGCGCGCTCGACACCGTGCGGAAAGTCCTGCGGGATCGCGAAGCCCCGTGCCGCGTACTCGGTGATCCGCTGCGTCTCGCCGACGAGCATGCTGATCACCCGGTCGGCGTCCTCTTCGCCGGTCAGGTGGTCCTCGAACGACACCGCTTTCGACGCGCACACGACGTCGACGCCGGGATCGCGGCTGCCCAACCCGATCCCGGCGTCGGACCGCCGTGGTTCGTGCCGCAGGTCGTGGTAGTCCCACAGCGTGCGGACGTCGGCGTCCAGGTGCTCCGGCAGCATCAGCCGAACGCGGCTCGCAGGGCCGGCTTGCCGCCCGTGACCGGGAGCGTCACCGACGTCTTGGTCAGGTCGAGCGCCAGCCCCGCGCCCGGCTTCGGCCGCAGCGTGTAGTCGTGGTCGCTGGACGCCAGCAGGAACTCCAGCCGGTGCCCCGCCGCCAGGATGTAGTCCTTCGGCATCAGCTCGACGCCGATCCGGTAGGTCTGGCCGGGCGTGATCGGCTCGGTCCGGGCCGGCGACGTGCGGTTCTGCGGGTCGGTCCAGCCGCGGCTGATCACGTGGGACGTGCCGTCGGGAGCCCGGTCGAGCAGGATCGCGGAGACGTTCGCCGCCGGCCGGTCGAAGGCCAGCGCCACGTCGGCGCGCGCGGTGCCCGAGAGCCGTACGGACTGCTTCGCCGCCGAAGTCGCGTACAGCAGCCGGTTACCCGACGACGCGAGGCCGGCCAGCTGCTCGATCGTCTTCGACGAGTCGTCGGCGAGGGTTTCGACGGCCGCCGCGCCCGGCACCGGGTTGCGCGTGTCGAGGGCACCTTTCGACTTGCCGCCGGGCCACGGGTACACGCGGACGTCGGACGTCGTGGGCGCCGGCCAGTCGGCCTCGTCGGTCCACGACAGGTCTTCGCGCTGGATCGTCGCCTTCGGCTCGTTCTGGATCCCGTTGTCGACGCCGTAGAGGTAGTGCGACATCCACTTGTTCAACGTCGCCAGCCAGACGTCGCGCCGCAGCGAATACGGGTCGGCGTGGCCGGACTGGTGCAGCCAGATCTTGTGCTCGACGCCGTGCGCCTTCAGCGCCTCGTACCACTCGGCGACCTGATCGGTCTTGACGTTCCAGTCGTTGAGGCCGTGCACCGCGAGTACCGACGCGTGCACCTTCGCGACGTCGTTGCGGTAGTTGCGGACGTCCCAGAACGGCGTGTAGTCGCCGGTCACGCGGTCCTGGTCGCGGGTCAGGCCGTCGATCACCGGGCGGCAGACCTGCCGGTCTTCGCGGGTGTAGACGTACTCGGCCAGCACGTCGGCGTCCTCGCCCTGGAACCCGCCGGCCGCAACGACGGCGCCGTCGTTGCGGTAGTACTGGTACCAGCTCGAGATGGCGGCGATCGGCACGATCGTCTCGAGGCCTTCGACACCGGTGCTCGCGACGGCGTTGGGCAGCGTCCCGTTGTAGGAGACGCCCATCATGCCGGTCTTGCCGGTGCTCCAGTCCGCCTTCGCCGCGGCGCCGGCGGCGTCGCGGGCGGGCGTCCGGCCGTTGAGCCAGTCGACGACCGAGCGCGCGCCGATCGTCTCGTTGACGTCACCGGTGGTCGGGCAGCCGGTGGAGAGGCCGGTGCCGAGCGACTCGCCGTACACGACGGCGAAGCCGCGCGCCGTGAAGTAGTCCTGGTAGCGCCAGGTGATCGGGGTGGCGGGGCCGACGCCGTGCGCGGCGACGCGCGGGCCTTCCGGGGCGCGGACGTGGCCGGGCGCGTACAGCTCGACGTCGACGTCGTGGTTCGCGACGTCGTTGCCGCCGGCGAAGTACGGGCTGGCCTGGTAGACGACGGGGACCTTCAGCCCCTGCTGCGTCGCGCGCGGGCGCACGACCTGGGCGTGCACGAGGTCGTCGGAGCCATCGTGGTCGCTGTCGACGGGGGCGGTGACCCAGACGTCCTCGCGGACGACGTCGGCCGGGTCGAACACCGGCTGCGCCTGGCCGCCGGTGAAAACCGGGCCGGGCGGGTCCGCGGCTTCGGCCGTGACCGCCGTGAGCGGCAGGGTCGCCAGGGCGAGGAGCAGGACTGCGGTTCGTGCGGCTTTCATCAAACCCCCGAGCATCAAACCCCCAAGCCGGGCGAAGCGGACGAGTGTCGAGACTTCCGCTCCGGCCTCGGGAGTGTCAAGAGACTAACGTCGGGGGCATGCCGACCGTGGAAGCGCCGATCGCCGCCGTGACCGTCTACCCGCAGCAGGCCCGGATCACCCGCCGGGGCAAGGCCCCGCTCGACGACGGGCCGCGCCTGACCTTCGCCGGGCTCCCCCTGTCGCTCGACCCGGGCTCGGTGCGCGTCACCGGAACCGGCCCCGCGCTGATCACAGGCGTCGACGTGCGCACCGAACGGCACTCCTCCCCGGCCGACGCGGCCTTACGCGCTTTGGTGGAGCAGCGGCGCGCGGACCAAGCGACGCTCGACGGCGTCGTGGACGACGAAGCGGCCGAAGCGATGAAGGTGGATCTGCTGACTTCGCTCGCGAAGCGCAGTGGCGGCAGCTTCGCGAAGGCGCTGGCGGCCGGGACCGCCGAGCCGTCGCGCGTCGCCGAGGTGACCGACGCGCTGAGTGCGCGGCTGGCCGCGGCCCTGAAGTCCCGGCGGGCTTTCGCGGAACGGATCGCCCGGTTGCGCGAGGACCTCGCGGCGCTCGACCGCCGGATCGAGTCGCACAGCGCGCGGTCCGAAGAGGATAGTACGTCGGTGGTGGTGGAGCTGGAGATCTCGGACGTCTCCGGGTCGGCGGAGCTGGAACTGTCCTATGTGGTCCCCGGCGCGAACTGGGAGCCCGGGTACGACATCCGGGTCCGCGGTACCGACGTCACGGTCATGTCGTACGGCTTGGTCAGCCAGCACACGGGCGAAGATTGGCCGGAGTGCGAGCTGGCGCTGTCGACGGCGCGGCCGGCGGTTTCGGTGGTGGTGCCGGAGCTTTCGCCGTGGTACCTGGACCGCGTCCACCCGGTGCCGCCGACTCCTGCGGGGGCGTACGGCGGTTCGGGCGGCGGGATTCCCGAGGGCGCGCGGATGGCTCGGTTCGCGGCCGCGGCTCCGGCCATGGCACCCAAGTTCGCGGCGGTCGAGCAAGGGACGACGGCGGTGACGTACCGGCCGTCGCGTCCGGTGGCGGTGCCGTCGGGGGCGCAAGGGCACCGGACGACGCTGGCCGAGCTTTCGCTCACGGCTGTTTTGGGTTACGTGACCGCGCCGGTGCTGGCGGAGGAGGCTTATCTGCGGGCCACGGTCGTGAACTCTTCGTCTTTTGCTCTGCGGCCGGGGCGGGCTTCGGTGTTCCACGACGCCGAGTTCGTGGGGACTACTTCTTTGGAGGCTTGGGCGCCTGGCGAGGAGTTGGAGCTGGCGCTGGGGGTGGACGACCGGATCCGGGTGGAGCGGGAGCTGGTCCGGCGGACCGCTTCGAAGGCGACTTTGTCGGGACAGAAGCGGCGTGAGGCGGAGTATCGGATTTCCGTTGGTAACCATGGGCCTCGGGAGGCTGAGGTCACGGTGCTGGACCAGGCGCCGGTTTCTCGGGATGACACGGTGACGGTGAAGGACGTGAAGACGTCGCCGGAGCCGGTGGAGACGGCGGAGCTGGGTGAGGTCACGTGGAAGCTGACGGTGCCGGCGGGTGAGACCAAGACGGTGACGTTGTCGTACCGGGTGGATGTCGCGAAGGGTGTCGAACTCTCCGGCTGGCGTGAGTAGGTCGATCTCGGCCCGATTACCGAAACGGCCGGACAATGCCCTCGAAACCGCTACGATGTCCGGCGCTGGCGAAGCGACGGAATCAAGGGATCGGAGCCGGGTTGAAATCGGGGGCGGACGCAGCGCGGGCGAAGATCGTCGACTTCTGGCGATCCGTGGAAATGTTCAGCCCGCAGAAAGTGGACAAACCGAGTCGCGAGAAGCTGGTGTTCACCGTGCGCCCGGGGCAGCCGCTGCCGTGGGAACCCGAGCACGACCTCGCGAGCCGGAAGCTGCGGCCCCAGCAGACCTGGCGGCACGTCGTCTATCTGGGCGTTTACCGCCTCGATGAGGTTTTCGACGTGCTCTCACGCGTCTTCGAGCCGGACAAGGACAGCTACGACGAACGCCCGGCCGGGAACAGCGCGGTCGCCGCTTTCGTCGTCGACCAGGACGGACGGGCCTTGCTCGACTCGGAGGTCCTTTCCAGCTGCGCCTGGGCCACCGGCCGGTTGGTGCGGGACCGGAGCTGCGACCCCGACTGGCTGACGTTCTTCCGGGACGACACGCGCGACTTTTCGCGTGCCTGGCGTGACGTGGTCACCGACGAGCTGCAGACGGAGGGCGACGTTCCGCAGTACGTCCCGCACGTGCTCGACCACGAGGCACTCGGCGGGTGTCTCGCCGTCGCCATCGCCGCCGCCGGGACGATCGGGGTGCTGTCCTGCCCGGAGGTCCGGATCAGCAGCCAGATCGTCTCCCGGCGCAAGGCCGACAACGCGGCCGGCCACGATTTCCTCAACAGTTTCATCATGGATGACCTGGGGCTCGTCGGCGAGGAGACCGCCAAGGGGAACGTCGGTGCCGCGCTGCGTGACTACCTGCTCCCGAACGCCGAAATCCGCACCGCTCACCGCGTCGACGTGCGTGACCGGGCCGGGATCGTGCTGGCCACGACGGCACCCGACGCCGTGCCGGCCGGACGCTGGCCGAGCAAACCGGCGCACGCACTGGCCCTGAACCAGCAGCTGGCCGTCAGCTCGGCACTGCTCACGGCCGGCTCGGCGGGCGTCATGGGCGTCAACGGCCCTCCCGGCACCGGCAAGACCACGATGTTGCGCGATCTCATCGCCGGACTGGTGGTGGGCCGGGCCCGCGAACTGGCCGCGCTGACCGAGCCCCGCGCTGCCTTCACGGGCCGGAAATCACGCTGGCGCACCGGGGAACGCACCCGCGTGTTGTCCCATTGGCGTCCTGCGCTCACCGGCTTCGAGATGGTGGTCGCGTCGGCGAACAACGGAGCGGTGCAGAACGTCACCGACGAAATCCCGGCCGCCGACGCCATCGATGAGCTCTGGGCGGACCGCGCCGCCGCCGTCGACTACTTTCCCGCCATCGCCTCCGCGTTGCTGGCGCCGGAACCGGACGCCGAACCGCGGAAGCCGGACGGCGAACCAGCGGGTCAGCGGGCTTGGGCGCTGGTGGCGGCCAGGCTGGGGAACAAAGCCAACCGCAGCCGGTTCGTCAGTACCTTCTGGTACCACACTCCGGACCCTGCCACGCAAGACGACGAATGGCACGGCCTGTTGTCCGTCCTCAAGGGCTACGAACAGGAGGTGCCGGAACAGTCCTGGGCGGCGGCTGTCGCGGAGTTCCGTGTCGCCGAAGCCCGCGTTGAAGCCCTACGCACCAGCCGGTCGGAAACCCACCAGGCGGTTCTTCGCCGCTTGAAGCTGCGAGAGCAGGTGGTCCGCTCGCGCGAAGACGTATCGGCCGCCGTCGGGCGAGTCTCGTCGGCGCAAGCACGACGTACGGCCGCGGTCGACGAGGAGATGATCCGAGCCGGCGAAGCGCTCGGAGTGGCCCGGGCCCTGCAAGCCGAGCAGGAACAAGCGGCTCGCGGCCGCCATGAACTCGCGGAGCGGAACGTCCAGGCACGTCAGGCGGATCTCGCGCGAGTGGGGACAGCACGTCGCACCGAGGCCGAACGCGTGGTGCGAACGTGGCAGTCCGAGTTGGCCGAGCGAGAGCGGGCTCATTTCGCTCACCGATCCGTTTTGCCAGGAGCCTGGGATCAGCTGCGCACGCTCGGCGGGGCCCGCAAGCAATGGGCTTGGCGGGACGACTGGCTGGCGAACCAGGTGGCCGCGGCCCGGCAGGAGCTGGCCGCCGCACAGCGCGATCGCGACACCGCCCAATGGGAGATCCAAACCGCTCAACGAACGCTCGACGTCGCGGTCCAAGAACTCGACAGCGCGCGAACCACGCTGGCCGAGGGAATCCCGCTGCCCGAAGTCGAATACGAACCGCTCATCGCGGCGCGGCGGGATCTGACGCGCATCGACCAGGAGCTTTCCGCTGCCCGCCAAGCTCAAGCGGACGCCGAACGCCGCGTGCGCGCCAGCGACAGGGAGCTCGCCGAGCTCGACGAACAGCTGGCGGAACCAATGGACGCGCTCGGCCCGCACTTTCCCGACGACGCTTGGTGGAATGACCGCGAACGCCGGGAATCGAGCGCACTGTGGACCGACGCGGAGTGGAACACGGCGCGAACCGAGCTGATGTTCGCGGCCATGGCGCTGCACAAGGCTTTCCTGCGGCACGCGGCCACCGAGGTGCGGTGCAACCTGCAGGCCGCCATGGATGTCCTCAACGGCGACGCGCCCCGTGACGCCCCCGCCGATGCGGTGCTCGTCGCCTGCCAAAGCCTGTTCTTCGTCGTGCCGGTGGTGTCCACGACTTTCGCCTCCTATGCCCGCCTGTTCGGCCCTCTGGACAAGGAAGCCCTGGGCTGGCTCCTCATCGACGAAGCCGGTCAGGCGACTCCGCAGAACGCCGTCGGCGCCTTGTGGCGGACGCAACGCGCCGTCGTGGTGGGCGATCCCCTCCAGCTGGAACCGATCACCACGTTGCCGTTCCGCGCCGAACAGGCCATCCGCACCGAACTCGGCGTCGACGAACAGTGGCTGACCAGTCAAACTTCGGTCCAGCGCTTGGCCGACCGGCTCACGTCATTGGGCACCTGGCTGCGCGACGACGACGGCGAGACGTGGGTGGGCGTGCCACTGACGGTGCATCGACGCTGTGACCGGCCGATGTTCGACATCGTCAACACGGTCGCCTACGACGGTCTCATGATCGAAGGCACGCCCCCGGCCCTGGGCAAGAAATTCACGGAGAACTATCCGAAGCTGCCGGTGTCGAAGTGGATCGACGTCGCCGGCAGTGGTGCCCAGGGCCACTGGATCCCGGAGGAGGGCCGTCAACTCGACCGCATCCTCGACACGCTGACCAAGCTGGACTTCGACATGTCCGAGGTGATGGTCATCGGACCGTTCCGCGATATCGCCCGCCAGATCACCCTCCGGTCCGGGCGCCACCGGGGACTGGTGGCCGGAACGGTGCACACCGCGCAGGGCAAGCAGGCCGACATCGTCATCCTGGTCCTCGGCAGTGCCCCGGACCGCCCAGGTGCCCGCAAGTGGGCGTCGAGCAAACCCAACCTGCTCAACGTCGCGGTCAGCCGGGCCAAACGGCGTCTCTACGTCATCGGCAACCGGCGGGAATGGGCGAAGTGGCGCTACTTCGAGACCCTGGCAGCCAATCTGCCTCACTCCCCGCCCGTCGGGCAGTAGCGACTCGATCCGAAACGGCCACGGGTGCTCGCCCCGCGTCGGGGGAAACACCCGTGGCCGTTCTTGCACAGTCGTCCGGAAGTCAGCCCTGGGAGATGTAGGCCTCCAGCTGTTCCTGGCTCTTCTCCAGCTCCTCCATCCGGTTCTTCACCACGTCCCCGATCGAGATGATGCCCGCGAGACGGCCGTCGGCCAGGACTGGTACGTGGCGGATTCGGCGCTCCGTCATCAGGATCGACAGCTGGTCCACCGAGTCCTCCGGACCACAGCTCGCCACCAGCTTCGTCATGATCTCCGACACCGGCCCGTCCAGCAGGCCCGGGCCGTGCTCGTTCAAGCGGCGTACCACGTCGCGCTCGGAGACGATGCCCGCTATCGACCCTTCCGGGGACACCACCACCATCGCGCCCACGTTGTTCTCGGCCAAGCCGGCCAGCAGCGCGGTCACCGTGGTCTCCGGGGTGACCGTTGCGACTGCCGACCCCTTCTTGCGCAGCAGATCCGCAATCCGCATGGCGATCCTTCCCGTCGGTGAGCTGGATCACCACAGGGTAAGGGCACCGGGACGTGCGCGAAAGTCCGGCAAACGGGGCGAATTCGTGGTATGAAAAAGATTCAGCCGAGGCGTTCGGCCAGGCCGTCCAGGGCCAGGCGGATGCCGGCCGCGTAGTCGTCGTCGCACAGGGCGTCGAGACGGCGCCGGGCCAGGTCCAGCTGCTCGCGCGCCGCCGGGAGATCACCCAGCTTGCGGTAGTCCTCACCCAGGTTGAGGTGCAGCGACGGGTAGAACCCGCGCACGGCCAGCGACGAGTGGTACTCCTGGGCCCGCGAGTCGGTCAGCGAGTCCGCCGCCGCCAGCGCGCGCAGGTCCCACTCCAGCTCCTCCGCCGGGTCGTCGCAGACGTCGGCCAGGTGGTGCGCCAGCGCGACGCGGTGCAGCGGGTCGCCGGCCGGCCCGATCGACGCCCACAACGCCGTGAACGTCGCGTACGCGCCCGCGCGGTCGCCGCCGATGTGCTGCCGCAGACCGGCGTCGATCGCCACCATCACGTCGTCGGTCATGCCGCTCCCCCGTCCGCCAGCGCCCGCAGCCGGGCCAGTCCCGGGCCGATCCGCTCGGCCGCGACCGCACCGTAACCGAACACCAGCCCGTGCCGCCGCTCGCCCACGGCGAAGTCCCCCAGCGAATACAGCCGGACGCCGTGGCGTCGCGCGGCCCGGACCAGGAAGCCCGGATCCGACGACGAAGTGGCGCTCAGGTGCAGGCCCGCGGAAGACGGCAACGGGGTCAGGAAATCCGCGAACGACGCGGTGAGCGAACTCGACAGCAGTTCGTGCCGCGCGCGGTAGACCTTCCGCATCCGCCGGACGTGCCGCGCGAAACCACCCTCGGCCATGAACGCCGCCAGCGCCGCCTGCTCGACGTTCGGCGCGTGCCAGTCGGTGAGGTACCGGGCCTTCACCAACGCCGGCACCAGCGACGGCGGCGCGACGAGGAACCCCAGCCGCAGCGCGGGTGAAAGCACCTTCGAGAACGAGCCGACGTACACGACCCGGCCGCGGGAATCCAAGCTGTGCAACGGTTCCAGGGGCCGCCCGGTGTAGCGGAACTCGGTGTCGTAGTCGTCCTCGATCAGCACGGCGTCGGTGCGCTCGGCCCAGTCGAGCAGCTCGAGCCGCCGCTCCAGCGACATCGACAGCCCCAGCGGGTACTGGTGCGACGGCGTCACGTACACCAGCCGCGTCCCCGCCGGGATGGCACTGACGACGATTCCGGACGCGTCGACCGGGACCGGCGCGACCCGCACGCCGCGGGCGGCCAGCACGAGCCGCGGCGGCGGGTAGCCGGGGTCCTCGACGGCGGCCAGGTCACCCGGCCGCAGCAGCACGCGCCCGACCAGGTCGGTCGTCTGCTGGGCCCCGGCGGTGACGACGACCTGCTCCGCGCTCGCCCGCACGTCCCGCGAGACGCCGATGTGCCGCGCGATCTCGGCGCGCAGCGAAGCGAGGCCCTGCGGGTCGCCGTAGGTCATCAGGCCGGCCTGGCCCGCCCGCAGGCGCTGGGTCACGAGCCGGCGCCAGGTGTCGAACGGGAACCGCGTCAGGTCCGGGACGCCGGGCCGGAAGTCGAACTCCGGCGCCGGGGCGAACGGCGCGGGCGGCGACGGCACCGCGTCCCACTCCGGCAGCGGGCGGACACCCGATACCGGGGACGGCGCGGGGCGGGTCAAGGAAGACGCCGTGACGAACGTGCCCGCGCCGACGCGCCCGGCGAGGAACCCCTCGGCGGTGAGCCGGTCGTAGGCCGCGCTGACCGTCGTCCGGGAGACCGCCAGCCGCTGCGCCAGCTCCCGCGTCGGCGGCAGCGCCTCGCCGGGCCGGATCCGGCCGTCCAGGATCGCCGCGCGCAGCTGCCGGTAGATCGCGTCCCGGTGCCCGCGCTCCCCGGTCAGGTCGATGTGGATCTCCACCGGAGCCACTCTAGATTGGCACACCTGAAGTGGCCCGGATTTGGCACTGTTCGTGGTCCGCTCCCCCGCCTAGCGTGCGAAGCATGGATCTCCGCGAACTCGACCGCCGCAGCCTGCTCGTGCTCGACAAGCTCGTCGCCGCCGCGACGCCCGCCGACCTCGCCCGGCCGACCCCGTGCGCCGGCTGGACCCTGGCCGACCTCCTCCGCCACCAGGTCAGCGAGAACCACGCCTTCGCCACCGCGGCCCGCGAAGGCTCGGCGCCGGACTGGGACGCCGGCGACCTCGGCGACGACGCCAACGCCGCCTACCGGGCGTCCGTCGACGACTTCCTCGACGCGATGGCCGACGACGCCGTGCTGGACCGGCAGCTCACGATCAACCACTTCGGCACGTTCCCCGGCACGATCGCCGCACACATGCACCTCGTCGACACCGTCGCGCACGGCTGGGACCTGGCCCGCACGCTCGGCCTGCCCTACGAGCCGGACGCCGAAGCCGTGCGCGCCGCGCTGCAGCTGGCCGAGCGGATCCCGGACGAAGGCCGCGAGAAGAACGGCTCGTTCGCGCACCGCGTCGAAGTCTCGGCTGAGGCGAGCGAACTCGGCCGGTTCCTCGCCCTCCTCGGCCGCGACCCGGCGTGGACCGTCAGCTGATGTCGGCGGGCGCGGCGCTCCACGTGTCGCACGCCTTCGTCGTCTTGACGTCGTAGCCCGCCTTCGCCCAGGACAGCTGGTGTGCGCGCGAGCCGTGGGTGTCGCTGTCGTTGGCGCGGCCGTAGTCGGCGACGGCGGCGTTGGCCAGCGACCGGCTGACCGAGCCCGAGCCGGCGACCGCCGCCAGGAACAGCGCGCCGAAGCAGTTCGCCTGCAGCTCGATCCGGCGGACGACCTCCTTGTCGGCCGCGCTGTCCTCGTCCGGCGAGGTCATCTTGTCCGCCGCCGCGGACAGGATGCCGCTCTCGCGCTGCACGTGGTGGCCGTATTCGTGGGCGATCGTCGCGATGTGCCGCGCTTTGTTGAGGCCCGCGTCCGCCAGCATCCAGTCGGTCGGGGCGTAGATCGTGGTGTCGCCGCCGCAGTAGTAGGCGACGGCTTCGTTCTCCGTCGGCGCTTCGCCGCACGCGCTGTGGTCGGGCAGGGTCACCGAGACGGTGGCGGTCAGCGTCGGCTCGTTCGCTTTCTGCAGCGCCGGGCGCCACGACTGCTCCAGGCAGTCGGCGAGCGCCCCGTAGTAGGCCTTGAGCTGGGCGGCGGCCCGGCCGAGGTCGGGCAGCGCGCAGGTGGCGGGCCCGGGCGTGATGGCGTCGGACAGCAGTGGGTTGCGGGCCAGCTCCGGCACGGGCTTCGCGGGCTTCCCGTCCGAGCCGCCGCTGTACGCGCGGCCGGTGTCGACGCCCTGCGCCACGAACGCGTGGCCGTCGACCCGGTGCGGGATGGTGGCCGCGATCAGCGAGATCGCCAGCACGACGATCATGACCCCGGCGACGGCGCCCCAGAGGCGGCTGCGCGGCGGGGCGATCGGGACGGGCGGCGCGGCGGCCCAGTTCGGCGCCCACGGGTTCGGCTCGGGCACCCACGCGGGTTCCGGTGACCGGGCCACCATCGGCGGCGGTGATGGCGGCCCGGAGCGCCCCGGCGGAGCCGGTCCGTCGGTGTCGGTCACGTTCTCCCCCTGCTCAATGGCACCAGCATACGGACCACCGAAGAGGGAAGGATCACGAATCGAAAACGCCGACCGGTGGCCACCGGGACCATTGGCAAGAGAAACTGTCGGCATGAGTGTCGAGGACCCGTACCTGTGGCTGGAAGACGTGACCGGCGATGACGCGCTCGGCTGGGTGCGCGCCCGCAACGACGAGACGCTGGCCGAGCTGACCCGCGGCGCGCGGTTCGCCGAGCTGCGCGACGAATTGCGCCAGGTGCTCGACGCCGACGACCGGATCCCGTACGTGCGCCGCCGCGGCGCGCTCCTCTACAACTTCTGGCAGGACGCGAGCCACCCGCGCGGCCTGTGGCGGCGCACGACGCTGGAGTCCTACCGGCGCGCCGAGCCCGAGTGGGAGCTGCTGCTCGACGTCGACGCGCTGGCCGAGGCCGAGGGCGAGAACTGGGTCTGGCAGGGCGCCACCGTGCTGCGGCCGGGCTACCGGCGCGGCCTGGTCGAGCTGTCCCGCGGCGGCGCGGACGCCACCGTCGTGCGCGAGTTCGACCTCGACGCGCACGAGTTCGTCGAGGGCGGCTTCACCGTGCCGGAGGCGAAGACGCGGATCGGCTGGATCGACGAAGACCACGTCTACGTCGGTACCGATTTCGGCGAGGGCACGCTGACCAGCTCGGGCTACCCGCGGCTGGCCAAGGAGTGGCGCCGCGGCACGCCGCTGGTCGAGGCTGTCACGGTCTACGAGGGCAAGCCCGAGGACGTCTCGATCGGCGCGTCGCACGACCCGACCGAAGGCTTCGAACGCGACTTCGTCAGCCGCGCCGTCGACTTCTACCGCTCGGAGCTGTACCTGCGCACGCCCGGCGGACTGGTCAAGATCGACGTCCCCGACGACGCGAGCGCGTCGGTCCACCGCGAATGGCTGCTGGTGCGGCCGCGGACGGCGTGGACGACCGGCGGCACCGAGCACCCGGCGGGCTCGCTGATCGGCATCCGGTTCGACGACTTCATGGCCGGCGACCGGGCCTTCACCACGCTCTTCGCCCCCGACGAGCACACCTCGCTCGACTACTGGGCCTGGACGCGCCACCACCTGCTGCTCGGCACGCTGCGCGACGTCCGCACCGAGCTGCGCACCCTGACGCCGGGCCCGGACGGCTGGGCCGAGGAACCGCTGTCGGGCGGGCCGGAGTTCGGCAGCGCGGACATCTTCGACACCGACCCCGATGTCAGCGACGAGTACCTGATCAACTCCAGCGGCTTCCTCCAGCCGTCGACGCTGAGCTACGGCCACGTCGGCGAAGAGGTCGAAGTGCTGAAGCAGGCTCCGGCGTTCTTCGACGCTTCGGGCATGGACGTCGCGCAGTACTTCGCGACGTCGGAGGACGGTACGAAGATCCCGTACTTCGTCGTCCGGCCCTCCGGCGCCGAAGGCGGGCCGACGCTGCTGACCGGCTACGGCGGCTTCGAGGTCTCGCTCACGCCGTCCTACAGCGGCATGATCGGCCGCGGCTGGCTCGCACGCGGCGGCACGTACGTCGTCGCGAACATCCGCGGCGGCGGCGAGTACGGGCCGAGCTGGCACACGCAGGCGATCAAGGCGCGGCGCCACCGCGTGTACGAGGACTTCGCCGCCGTGGCCGCGGACCTGGTCGAGCGCGGCATCACGACGCCGGAGCGGCTCGGCATCCAGGGCGGCAGCAACGGCGGCCTGCTGATGGGCGTCATGCTGACGCGCTACCCGGACCGGTTCGGCGCGATCGTCAGCCAGGTGCCGCTGCTGGACATGCGCCGGTACCACCTGCTGCTGGCCGGCGCGTCGTGGATGGCCGAGTACGGCGATCCGGACGAAGGCGCGGAATGGGAGTACATCTCGAAGTACTCCCCGTACCAGAACGTCCACAGTGGACGCGCGTACCCGCCGTCGCTGTTCGTGACGTCCACGCGCGACGACCGCGTGCACCCCGCCCACGCCCGCAAGATGGTGGCGCGCATGCGCGAGCAGGGGCACGACGTCCGCTACCACGAGAACATCGAAGGCGGCCACGGCGCCGCGGCCGACAACGAACAGCTGGCGTTCAAGTGGGCGCTGGTGTTCGAGTTCCTGTGGGAGCAGCTCACGAAGTGACCCGCGCGAGCACGACGCCCCCGACGATCAGGGCCAGCGCGGCCACCCGGCCGACGCTCAGCGGGTCCTTGGTCACGACGACGCCGAGCACGATCGCGCCGACGGCGCCGATCCCGGTGAACACCGCGTAGGCGGTGCCCACCGGGACGGCGTCCATCGCGCGCGAGAGCAGGTAGACGGCGGCGGCGCCGAGCACGAAGCACAGGAGCGTCGGCCACGGCTTCGTGAAGTTCTCCGTGGGCTTGATGCTCTGCGACCAGGCGACCTCGACGAGCCCGGCGAAGACGAGCGTCACCCAGCCCATCAGAGCGTCCTCAGTGCCGCTTCGAGCGACGCTGCCCGCTCTCCGTCGCGTGCGGCGAGGTGCGGGTCGACCAGGGCGTTGGTCAGCTCGGCGTGCACGAACCGGACGTCGTCGACGTCGTAGTGCCCGGCGATGAAGTCGCGCAGGTAGCGCTCGTGGTGGTCGAACGGGGCTCTCGGCGTCCCCGGCGCGTACGTCCCGCCGCGGGCACCGGCGATGACGAACGCCTTGCCCGCCAGAGACATCCGCGGGAACGTCACCTGGTCGATCCACGTCTTGAGCGCGGCCGGGACGGAGAAGTTGTACATCGGCGCGCCGATCAGGACGACGTCGGCTTCGAGCAGCTCGGCCAGTAGCGGCTCGACGACCGCCCAGGCCTGCTTCTGCGCGGGCGTCTCGACGACGTCGGCGTAGCGCGCGGGATCGGTGATGCTCGCGGTGAGCAGGGCGTCGCAGATCTCGGTCCACGCTTCGCCGATCACCGGGACGGGGTCGGCGGCGAGGTCGCGGTAGGTGCGGGTGCCCTCCCAGGTCGAGGCGTAGCGAGCGGACAGTTCTCGGGAGAACGACGCGCGGCGGGCACTGGAGTCGAGGTGCAGCAGGTGGCTCACGATTCCTCCTCAAGTGGACGCGGTGTCCGCTTGAGGTCAACTGGACGCCCCGTCCGCTTATTCCCTAGGCTGCCGCCATGCCCGAACGCGCCGACGCGGCCCGCAACCGCGCGAAGATCCTCGCGGCGGCCGACGAGCTGTTCACCGCCCACGGCGCGGCCGACGTGACGATGGAGGACATCGCCCGCGCGGCCGGCGTCGGCCGCGGCACGCTCTACCGCCGCTACCCGGACCGCGCGTCGATCGCCGTCGCGCTGCTGGACGAGCACGAGCGGCAGCTGCAGGAGTCGCTGCTGCGCGGCGACCCGCCCCTGGGCCCGGGCGCGCCGCCGGCCGAGCGGCTGGCCGCGTTCTACGCGGCGATGGTAGAGCTGCTGGAGCGGCACGCGCACCTGGTGCTGGGCACGGAGGTGGGCCATTCCCGCTTCACGACGGGCGCGTACGGCTTCTGGCGCACGCACGTCAAGGTGCTGGCGGCGGGCGCGCCCGACCCCGACGTGCTGGCCGACGTCCTGCTGGCGCCGCTCGCCCCGGAGCTGTACCTGCACCAGCGGGGGCGGGGCGTGTCGCCGGAACGGATCACGGCGTCGCTGCGAGAGCTGGCCGGTCTTCTCTAGTCGAGCCCCCGCGGCCGGGCACGCTTCGGGACGTACACCCGCTTCGGTTTCGGCTCTTCGCCGCGGATCAGCGCGAGGGCGGCTTCGAAGGCCGTGAGGACGTCGGCGACGAAGACGAGCCGTCCGACGCCGAGCCGGTGCAACGCCGGGCCGTGGTCGGCGGCGACGGTGACCGCGACGCCGAGCAGCAGCACCCGCCAGGCCCCGGACACCGCGGCGCGCACCGGCGCGGAGAAGCCCGCGAACCCGATCCGCAGCCGGTGGCAGTGGAAGGGCACGTGCCGCTCCTCGTCGGCGAGGATCCGGGCGGCGACCTGCGTGACGAGCGGGTCGCCGGCGCCGTCGCGCAGGGCGCGGTAGTACCGCAGCGCGACGACCTCGGCGATGAGCAGCACCATCAGCTCGAGCCGCAGCCCGAGCGCCCGCCGCAGCCGGACGAAGACGGTCTCGGACCAGTGCGTCGCTATCGTGCGCACTCCGGCGGCGGTGAGGAGTTCGGCGAGCATCCGCGCGTGGTTCTGCTCCTCGGCGACGAAGAGCTTGACCGCGGCGAGGTAGTCGCCGTCGCCGGCTTTCGCGATGAGGTTGGCGCCGTCCCCGGCCTCGCCGACCTGGAACCGCTGCACGCTCTTGGCGACGTCGGGGTGCAGCCGGGCTCCGCGCGCCCAGGGCGGGTCCTCCCCGCGCCGTCGCCGCTCCGCTTCCGCCTCGAATTCCCGCAACCAGTTCATCGGGCCCGATCCTGCCGCGCGGCCGTGGATTTCCCGAGCGGCTCCGGTGGAGATCCGGTGAAGGTTGACGCGCTACCAAGTTAGGATGCTAGCATTCTGTCATGGCGGACAAGGACGTCAAGCAGTTCAACGTGTACCTCCCCGTGGACCTGGTCCGGGAGATCAAGCACCACGCCGTCGACACCGGGCAGTCGCTGTCGGCGCTCGTCACCGAGGCCCTTCGCCAGTACCTCGCCACCGAAGGAGAAAAGCCATGACCATCGAAGCCGTGTACCTCGAGACGCACAACTGGGGCAAGGCGGCCAAGTTCTTCCAGGCCCTCGGGTTCGAACTCGACTTCGCGACCGACCACAACTCGGGGCTGCTGCGCAACGGCGACGGGCCCTACGTCTTCGTCGCCGAGGTTCCCGAAAGCCGGCCCACCGGGATGAAGCTCGTCGTCAAGACCGGCAGCGACGTGCCGCCCGACGTCGAGGTCGTCTCCCCCTTCGAAGACACCCACTTCGGAACGCGGGAGATGACCGTCCGCGACCCCGACGGACGGGAGTGGATCCTCCAGGCCGGGAGCTGACGAGCGGCACTCGCCGGGAATGCTCGCCGCCGCCGAATTGAACCCGGGCGATTTCCGAATAAACATCGGACTACCTGAGCGAGTGATTCGGTACCATTCACGCCGACATCTCCGCGCACCCGGCCTACGCTGTTCCGACCCCCCTTCACCGTTGTCCTCCACTGGGCGGGTTCCCCACACCGATCGGGTATTCACGCAGGTCAGATGGTCGGAACGCCGGGTATGGTCCGAAGTGGGCAGATGTTCTGTCCCGGTGCCCGAAACCCCGAAATTCGCTGGGCACCGCAGCCAGGAAGGAACCCCGATCAACCATGTCCACATTGCGACGAATCGCTTTCGCGGGCGCATTCGCACTGCCGATTTCGCTCTGCATCGCCGCTCCTTCGTCGGCGGGCACCCTCGACGGCCCGTATGAGCCCTGGAGCTACGGGAGCTCCGAAAGCTCCGCGACCTGGGCCGGCATCGGTGGCGCGGGCACCACCGACACCGAAGAGGGCTACGACTACTGGGGCCACCACTGGTCCGAGGAAGACACCGCGGTGGCCGGCATCGGCGGCGCGGCCGTGACCCACAGCGAGCAGTCCGATGCCGACGACGACTGGGACGACGACGGCTGGACCGCTACCGACACCGACGACGACTACGACCACGGCTGGAACGGCACGCACCACGTGCACGGCTGGACCGGCGACCACGACGGTGACCACATGGCGGTGAACCACCACCACGCCGTCTCCCACCCCGACCCGGTCGAGCCCGCGGACCACGTCACCTACACGCAGCCGGTCGCCGACACCGACGACGACGATGACGACGACGCCGGCTACGCCCACGAGTCCCACTCGGCCGGTCCGGACGGCGCGACCTCCACGCACGTCGCGAGCTACGCCGGTGACGACCACGCCGCCTACGCGTCGAGCCACCTGGCGGCGGGCCCCGACGGCGCGTCGTCCGAGGGCGTCCACGCGGTCGCGGTGCCGGGTTACGCCGGCTACCACAACTGGTACACGGCGGCCGGCCCGGCCGGGACGGCGGTGTACTCGACCACCGCGGTCGCCGACGCCCACGACCACGACTGGTCCGACGGCGACAACGACTACGACTCCTACGACGAGGACTGACCCTCCGATCGCGACCGAGCCGGGCCCGCACCGACGTGGGCCCGGCTCGGTCGCGTTCAGCGTCCGAACTGGGCGTCGAGCGGGTCCGGGGCGAAGCGGAGCCGGCTTCGGCCGAAGGCGTGGACGAGGTTGTCCCAGAAGCGGCCGAACGTCAGGGGTGCCCGCACCGAGTCGAGCACCTCGCGGATCTCCGGCCGGGCGAGCGACTTCCGCGCCGCCGCGATCTCACCGGCGGAGACGACGTCGTTCCCCGCGGCCGCGAGCTCTTCGGGAGAGCCGGCCCCGGCGTCCGCGATCGTCCACGCCACCGACAGCTCCTTCTGGTGCCCCGCCGCCCGGCCGTCGACCGGCAGGCTGTGCGCGGCGAGCGGGGCGGCGAGCCCCAGGTCGTCGACCACGGTTTCGGTCCGGGGCAGGAGCAGCCCCGGGAACCCGAGCGCGCCGGGGCTGGAGATCACCGTTCGCGTCGCCGGGTAGACCACCCACGCCCCGTTCACCGAGACCGCGACGACCGGCCCGCTCACCCGCGAGCGCGCCGCCGCGAGCTCGGGCAGGTAGCCGGGGATCAGCGCGGCGTCCTCGGCGGTGACCGGGTGCCCGTGGCCGGTCGAGTCCACCCAGAACACGCGCGCGTCGCTGATGCCGTACGCGCCGATCTTGTGCTGCTCGGCGGAGACCGGCCGCAGGCCGACGGCGCTGGTGACCGTCCAGGCCACGACGGCCAGCACGAGCGGCGTGGTCCACCGGGTCAGCGGGACGACCATGACCGGCAGGAGCAGGCAGGTGAGCACGGGCAGGAGCATCCGGGCGTGCATGTAGTCGCCGCCGACCCGGGTGACGTACAGCCCGAGCACGACGCCGGCGACCACCGGGGCGAGCACGACCACGAGCGTCGTCCGGTCACGGTCGCGCAGGGCGAGCACGGCGACGACGAGCAGCAGCGCGACCGGAATCAGCAGCCAGTAGGCGTCGACCAGCTCGACGAGGTAAAGCCACCCGCGGTCCCAGCGGGCCTGCGTCGCTTCCTTCGCCAGCGCGGTGTTGGGCGTGATCAGCCCGTAGTAGCCCATCCGGAACACCTGATACGCCACGGGGATCAGGCCGGTGAGCGCGAGCCAGCCGAGGCCGCGGCGCCATCCCGGGCGCACCACGAGCACCAGCGCGGCGAACGTGATCGCGGAGACGAGCGCGAACTCGGGACGCACCAGCGGGCCGCAGCCGAGCAGCAGCAGGGTGGGCCAGCTCCGGACCGGGCCGCCGGTCGCGTGCCGGACCAGCCGCCACCAGGCGAGCGACAGCCACAGGGTGACGAGCCCGGTCTCCAGGCCCGACGTCGCGTAGTCCCAGAACGGCGGCAGCGCCAGCACCACGAGGGCGCCCGCCGGCCCGATGTGCCGGCCCGGGAACAGGCGCCGAGCGCCGTCGAGCCCGAAGAACAGGCCGCCGACGGCGGACAAAAGCCCGGCGACGACCGCCACCCACTCCAGCCGCAGCCACGGCTGCAGCCCGCCGAGCGCCAGGACGTAGGTCCACAGCGTGCTCGTGTTGGCTTCCACCCGCTCGCCGGCGTTGAACACCGGGCCGTTCCCGTCGAGCACGTTCTGCACGGTGCGCAGGACGATCAGGCCGTCGTCGCACACCCAGCGGCGTTGCCAGGCCAGGAACGCGAAGATCGCGAGCACGACCCCGAGCACCCACCAGGCGGAAATCGGCCTGCCGCGTGGAGATCTCTCGGTTTCTTGCGCGCGCTGATCGGCGACAAGTGAGGCCATCGGCGGTTCCCTCCCCGGTTCCGCACGAAGAACGCCGCACGAAGGGAACTGGTTTAGTGCCTCCCGGAAGTGTTTTCCCGCTCAGCGCGGCGCGCGAGCCGCGACGCCGTCCAGCACGCAGCCCAGGCCGAACTCGAAGACCTCTTCCGCGCTCCGGTCCGCCCCCTCGACCACCCGGCGCGAGAACTGGGGGAACGCACCGCTCGCGATGACCTCGCGGATGTAGGGCCCGACGCTCGCTTGCCACTGTTCTTTCGTCCGCCCCGACCGGCGCTGGGCCTGCAGCTCCGCCAGCTCCTGCGTCACCGTGCCGAACACGTAGGCCGGACGGCCGGGGATCTCGCCGCTCAGCCAGGGTGCCGCAGCAGCGTCGCGCGGACCTGGCGGCCGACGCGCGCCAGGTCGGCGGCGTGCCCGCGCTCGTCGTCGAACGCGCCGGCGGTCCGTCCACGCACCCGCGCGCCACCGGCCTCGGCTTCCGCACCCTGGAGTTCTTCCGGCAGGTGGGGATCGCCGACGCCGTCGAAGCGGTCGCCGTGCGGCGCACCGCCACCCTCGGCAAGATCGCCGCCCCCACCCTGGCCACCGCCGACCTGCCCGACACGCCGCCCGCCGTGCCGAACAGCCCGAACGTCGTCGCCGACGGCGGCCGCAGCGAGGTGCGCGCCGCGCTCGGCATGGCCGCGGTCCTCGACGGCGCCGCCGGTCCGGCACTGCTGGACACCTACGAAGCCGAACGCCGTCCGGTGGCGGCGCTGGTGCTCGACCAGGCGTTGCGGCGGCTGGCGGACCCCCGGCTGCACTGGGAGCAGGGCCCGGCCGCCGCGGCGGCCCACGCGGCGGCCGGCGTCGTCAACGCCCCGGTGGTCCACCTCGGCTACCGCTACGACTCGGCGGCGGTGCTCGGCGCGCGGCCCGAACTGCCCTCCACCGAGGACGCCGTGCTCGACGGGACGCCCGGATCGCGGCTCCCCCACGCCTGGCTCGCCGACGGCCTGTCCACTTTGGACCTGGTCGGCAGGGGGCTGACCTTGCTCACCGGTCCCGGAAAGCCACCGACGGGCGATTTCGACGTGCACGTCGTCGAGGACGAAGAATGGTTGCGCGCCACGGGAATCGCAGACGGCAGCGCGGTGCTGGTGCGCCCGGACGAGGCCGCCGGGGCGGTGGGCCGCATCCTCGCCCGCCGGTGAGGATGCGGCAAGCCTGCCGCCGACCCGGGTGGCACCCACCCGGGTCAGCGTCGGCCGTCAGCTACATCCGGACGTCGCGCCGCAGCCTTCGCACGCGTAGCACGAGCCTGCCGGGCGCATCTTCGTTCCGCACGTCATGCACAGCGGGGCGTCCGCCGCCTTGCCGAGGCGCAGCTCCATCAGCTCCGTCGTCGTCTGGGCTTCGCGGTGCGGGTGCTCCGGCTCCTCCGCGTGCGGCTCGGGTGAGGAGTCCACCGTGGAGCTCAACGCCTCGAGGTCGACGCCCGCGCCGCCGCCGTAGGTGGCCTCCACCTCCGCCGAGCGCTCGTCCGCGGACAGGATGCCCAGCTGCGAGCGCTTCTCGTACGGCAGGTAGTCCAGCGCCAGGCGGCGGAACAGGTAGTCCATCACGCTCGTCGCGATGCGGATGTCCGGGTCGTCGGTCATGCCCGCCGGCTCGAAGCGCAGGTTCGAGAACTTCGAGACGTAGAACTCGAGCGGGATGCCGTGCTGCAGGCCCACCGAGATCGACATCGAGAACGCGTCCATCACGCCGGCCAGGGTCGAGCCCTGCTTGCCCAGCTTGACGAAGATCTCGCCGAGGCCGTCGTCCGGGTACGAACCCGCCGTCAGGTAACCCTCCGCGCCGCCGACGGTGAACGACACCGTCTGGCTCGGGCGCTTCTTCGGCAGGCGCTTGCGCACCGGCCGGTACTCGACGACCTTCTCCGGCTCCGCGGCCGCCTTCTCCTTCTTGGCCGTGGACAGCGGTTGGCCGACCTTGCAGTTGTCGCGGTAGATCGCGAGGGCCTTGAGGCCGAGCTTCCAGCCCTGGAAGTAGATCTCCTCGACCTCTTCGACCGTCGCCGACTCCGGCATGTTGACCGTCTTCGAGATGGCGCCGGAGAGGAACGGCTGCACGGCGGCCATCATCCGGACGTGGCCCATCGGCGCGATCGAGCGCTCGCCGACCGCGCAGTCGAACACCTCGTAGTGCTCGGGCCGCAGCCCCGGCGCGTCGACGACGTGGCCGTTCTGCGCCACGAACTCGACGATCGCCTCGACCTGCTCGGCCTGGTAGCCCAGTGCCTCGAGCGCGCGCGGCACCGTCTGGTTGACGATCTGCATCGAGCCGCCGCCGACGAGCTTCTTGAACTTCACCAGCGAGAAGTCCGGCTCGATGCCGGTGGTGTCGCAGTCCATCATGAAGCCGATGGTGTTGTGACTGACAAAACCGTTGGCGACGTAGGTGACGTTGTCCGGCACCGACAGGTCGTAGGTCGGCTGGACACCACCGTCCACATTGGCTTCGACGGGCTCGAACAGGTACCTGAGCGCCCGGCCGAGTCGCGGATCGCCGGTCTCGGAGTGGATCCGGTGCGCCAGCATCCTGGCCACACCACCGGTCTTCCGCAGAGAATGCACCACGGCGTCGCGAGATTCGTGACCGGAGGGCACAAGCTCGTCCCACACTTCGCGAGGCAGGTGAACCCGGTCGCCCTTGGCCGATCCCTTCGGCTCGAGGCAGACCAGCAGCCGCGCCTTGCGTTCGCCCATGAAGCCGACGACCTCGTCGAACATCATCGCGTGATCGACGTTGCGCAGCCGGACCTGCAGCATCGGGCTGCCGAAACCGCTGGTCGTCCGGCGCGTCGTGGTCGCCATGCCGACCGCGAGCAGCAGCGTGCGAAGGTCCTCGGCGAAGAGTTCCGACGACGTGGAGACGCTCGGGACCCCTTCGAGCACTGTGCCGTCCGCCTCGAACACCCCGCGCAGGAAAGCCGCGTAGATCTCCGGGTCGTTGGTCTCCCGGATGGTCGCCGGCACGCGCGGCGTCCATCCCTTGCCCGTGTGGTCGGCGCCGGGCAGGTCCTTCGCGAACCCGGCGGCCTGCCACCAGCGGGCCAGCCGGACCGACTGAAGGGTCACCTCCTGGTACCCCTCGCACTGCCGGACCACGGGTTCGAGCCCGAAAAGTCCCTTGCCCAGGATCCGGAGGCGGTCGACGACGTCGAGATCGGTGTCGGCGACGCAGAGCCGGATGCCCTTGGCGTGCAGGCTGCCATCACCTTCGAAGTAGCCGACGAGTTCCGCGAGCTCGGCATCGACCACGTCCGGCACCCGGATATCGCGATCACCGGCGTAGTACGCCTGGTCGAGCACCGGCAGCGGCACCATGCGCGGCTCACCGAACAGGCCGCCCAGCTGCATCGGCAGCACATCGCCGGGCCGGATGTCGGCGAGCCGTTTCCACGCCCAGGCCCCGGTGTCCGGATCCACCGCCTTGACCCGGTGGGCGAGGGTGCCCTGGACCCGGTAGCCACCCTTGGTTTCGATCCGGCGCGTCGGCTCCTCGCCGTTGACGAAAAACTGGGTCGCGCGGCGCGGACCCTCATCGGTCGCGACCGTGAATCCGACGTCCTGCCAGCGATCGCCGTACAGCTCGCCGAGTTCGGACAGCCGCGCCAGTCCACGATCGGTGGTGACCAGGGTGTCCGCCGTCAGGCATCCGGTCGGCGCGAGCACGGACGCCTGCGCGTTGCGCCAGCCGTGCTTCGTGCCGATGTCGATGCCCTTCTTCCACTCCTGCGTCGCCAGCGCGCGGACCGCGGCGTCGTTGGCGTGGTAGGTGCGGACGAGCTCGTTCGCCGCCGCGTGCTTGCGCATCACGCGCTGGTGTGACTCGGCGTTGCGCGCGTAACCCTCGTACGCGCCGACGACCTGGGCCATTTCGGCCGAGCGCCGGTACGAAACGCCGGTCATCAGCGACGTGATCGCCGCGGCGAGCGCGCGGCCGCCGTCGGAGTCGTACGCGTGGCCCAGCGCCATCAGCAGCGCACCCAGGTTCGCGTAGCCGATGCCGAGCTGGCGGAACTTCCGCGTGGTGTCGGCGATCGGCTCGGTCGGGAAGTCCGCGAAGCAGATCGAGACGTCCATCGCCGTGATGACGAACTCGACGGCGCGCGCGAACAGCGGCGCGTCGAACGTGCCCTCGGGCGTGACGAACTTGAGCAGGTTCAGCGAGGCGAGGTTGCAGCTCGAGTTGTCGAGGTGCATGTACTCGCTGCACGGGTTCGACGCGGTGATCCGGCCGGACTCCGGGCAGGTGTGCCAGTCGTTGATCGTGCCGTCGTACTGGATGCCGGGGTCGGCGCACTCCCACGCGGCCTGGGCCACGCTGCGGAACAGCTTCTTCGCGTCGGTCCGGTCGATCACCTCGCCGGTGAGCCGGGCGCGCAGGCCGAACTCGGTGCCGTTCTCGACCGCCTGCATGAACTCGTCCGACACGCGGACCGAGTTGTTCGCGTTCTGGTACTGCACCGAGGAGATGTCCGCGCCGGAGAGGTCCATGTCGAACCCGGCGTCGCGCAGGACCTTGATCTTCTCCTCTTCGCGCGCCTTGGTCTGGACGAACTCCTCGATGTCCGGGTGGTCGATGTCGAGCACGACCATCTTCGCCGCGCGCCGGGTGGCGCCGCCGGACTTGATGGTGCCCGCGGACGCGTCGGCGCCGCGCATGAACGAGACCGGGCCGGACGCGGTGCCGCCGGAGGTCAGCAGCTCCTTCGAGGAGCGGATGCGGGAGAGGTTCAGGCCGGCGCCGGAGCCGCCCTTGAAGATCAGGCCCTCCTCGCGGTACCAGTTGAGGATCGACTCCATCGTGTCGTCGACGGCGAGGATGAAACAGTTGTGGACGCGGAGGTTCCCGGACAGGTACTCACCGGATTCGGTCTGGATGTCGTAGACCGGCAGCTCGCCGCGGCTTTCGATCGCGGCGATCTCCAGCCGCTTCGTCTCGTGGGCGGCCAGGCCGGGCTTCTCGAACGACGCCTCCAGTTTCGCGGTCTTCACGGGATCGATGAAGCCGATCTCGTCCGCGAAGATGCGCCGGTCGCCGGCGTTCTGGATCCGGATGCCCCAGAGGTCGTGCCGGTCCGGGCGGCTCTCCTTCTTGCGGCCTACGCGAGCGAAGATGCCGAACCTGGCCAGCAGCTGCTGGAGGCCCCGCACCAGCTCCTCGCCGATCATGTCCAGCGCGACCAAAGTGGACCGTTCCCGCGCCGAGACGTAGCCCTCGGCCTGGAAGATGCTCCGCAGGTAGGCGGCCACGACCGGGAGGGGCGCCGTGTGCAGGTGCGCCGGCACCTCCATGTCGGTCCCCCGGGCACGCAGCCCCCATGCGTCGACGAAGCTCTCGAGAACCTTGCCGTACAGCCGGGTGCGGCGGCAGTCGAGCGTCTCGCCCTGGGTCTCGACGGGACGTTCGTGGCGGTGGACGTCCGGGAAGACCTGGTCGAGCGCGTCGCGCACCCAGGCCGGCTCGGCGTCGTTCACGGTCATCGCTTCGATCGTGAGCGAGCGGTTCGTTCCCTGGTACTGACCGACGAAGCCATCCGACTGCAGCCAGCCCGCGAGGGCGGCTTCGGCGATGTCAGCTTCCCGGATCTCCTCTTCGCCGAAAGCGCTACGGCGGTGCCATTCGAGCTGGTCGCCGACCCGCAGGTCTCCGGCCAGCACGAACTTGCCGCCGCCCGACCTCGCCCGCCACACCAGGTGGTCGGCCGTGACGTCCAGGACGTGACCCGACTTCGTGGTGACCCGCAGGACTTCCTTGACGCCGTTCGCCTTCGTGGCGACGACCTTGGTCAGCCCGTGGGCGTCGTAGACCTTGGCGCCCACGGCGTCCAGCTCGACGAAACGGCCGATCGGCACGGCGCCGCCGGGCGTGCTCACCAGGGCGTCGTACGGCTGACACGCGCTGACCTGCTGCTTTGACGCCGTACCGACGTTGAACCAGACCGGGGAGTTGAAGCTGAAGACCTGGTGCAGCAGCATCCAGGTGAGCTCGTGCTCGAAGATTTCGAGGTCCTGCGGTGTCGCGAAGTATCCGTGGTCGCGCGCGCCCTTGACGTAGGACTTCACCACGCGGTCGATGAGCTGCTTGAGGCTGCGCTCGCGCTGGGGGCTGCCGACGGCGCCGCGGAAGTACTTGCTGGTGACGATGTTGGTGGCGTTGACCGACCAGGACGACGGGAACTCCACGCCGCGCTGTTCGAAGTTGACCGAGCCGTCGCGCCAGTTCGTCATCACGACGTCGCGCTGTTCCCAGGTCACCTGGTCGTACGGGTGCTTCCCCTCGGTGGTGAAGACGCGCTTCACGCTCAGCCCGCCGGCCGCCTTGCTCTTCTTGCCGGCGGCCGCGCCGGTTCCCACGGTTTCGGTCATCGGTCGAACCCTCACTCCCGCAGCGGGACGGTCAATCGCCGTCTGCTCGCTGATCGCTGTCCTCCGGGGCAGCAGAACCCGCAATGGCCTCACGAAGATCGGCGATCTCCTTCTCGAAGTCCTCGACCGAGGAGAACGAGCGGTAGACGCTGGCGAACCGGAGGTAGGCGACCCCGTCGAGCTCACGCAGCGGGCCCAGGATGGCCAGGCCGACCTCGTGACTCGGGATCTCCGCCAGACCGGCGGAGCGGATCGACTCCTCCACGCGCTGCGCGAGCTGCTGCAGCGCGTCGTCGTCGACCGGCCTGCCCTGGCAGGCGCGGCGGACGCCGCTCACCACCTTGTCCCGGCTGAACTGTTCGGTGACCCCGGACCGCTTGACGACGGCGAGCACCATCGTCTCCGACGTCGTGAACCGCCGTCCGCAGGACGCGCACGAGCGCCGCCTGCGGATCGCCTGGCCTTCATCCACCTCTCGGGAGTCGACGACCCGGGAGTCCGCATGCCGGCAGAACGGGCACCTCATCCGCCGAACACCTTCCCCTCGTCGCCGGCCGCCCCGGTCGACGCCCACGCGGCCACCACGCACCCCTGCGCCTGGTGATCGTTTTGTGGACATCCGGTGGGTAAGAGCCGACCAGCTGTGGACAACTGCTGCCCAGTCTACCCCAACCTGTGGACCAACTACAGCGGTGTAACTACTACATATAGCGGGCGAGCGTAGAACTCGGAGGGGGTGTGCGCAAGCGACACAGCGGGTGCGGGACCCGCCCGGGTGAGGACGAGCCGGAGGCTCGGGTGCGCTTCGACCGAGATCGGACCGCGGCGGCACGGCGGCCGGGGCGGCGTCACCCTGGTGGAGCAGCGTGACCGCCACGCCGAGGACCTCGGAACCGCCGCCACGACACCCACTTCCCGCCCGATCGGCGGATTCACCGGAGCGGGTGATTCTCGCCGGGCGGTCATGCGCGGGGCGGCGTCACGGCGCGGGAACGGCGTCGGCGACCGGGACCGTCAGCGGCAGCCCGGGCACCAGGACGGCCTCGTCCAGGCGGTTGAGCTCCTTGATCCGGGCGACGACCGCGCTCGCGTCGCTGCCCGGCGCGAACCGCGCGGCCAGCGAAGAAAGGGTGTCGCCCTGGGCGACCGACACCGTGGCCGTCTGCTCCGGCACCGGCGCGTTCGCGGCCGCGCCACCACCGAAAAGCCCCAGCCCGGCGACCACGAGGCAGGTCGCGACGGCGAGCCCGGCCAGCCACGGCCACCGCACCGGCACCCGGCGGGGCGCCGCGCACGGGGCACCGGCCGGGCGGCGGCCCGCGACGACGCGTGCGCGTGTCGGCGGGCGCCGCACCTCGCCGCGGCGACCGCGCAGGACGCGCACGGGACGGGGTGGCGCCGGGACCGGAGTCGCCGGGCGGGCGTGCCCGCGTTCGGCCAGAATGGACATCCGAACCTCCTCGAAACCCTGGTGTCCGCCCGTATCCGGAGCCGGGGCCGGCCCGTGGATCAAGGTCGAACAAGCGTTCTATCGAACGCCCGTGCGAAGGTCTACCACCTGCCACCGACAAAATCGAGCGGACACGGCGTGTCGATCGAACAGATGTTTGAAATCGTCGTGCCCGGGGGCTAACGTCGGTGACCAGGGCATCTGCCGGGCAGATGCCGCCGGCGAGGCTGCCCGCACCCGGCGGGCGGCGGCCGGCGCGCGATACGTGCAGCGAACGTCTGGGAGGCGACGCAGTGGCGAAGGAGAACAAGGCGGGCAGGACCAGTGGGTCCCCCGGGGGCGGCGTGCACTCCATGCCGGAGGTGTACGACGTCGACGAGACCCTCACCGTCCGCCAGCAGCAGGTCCTCGACGTGATCCGCGGCTGGGTGAGCCGGTTCGGCTACCCGCCGAGCGTCCGGGAGATCGGCGAGGCGGTCGGGCTGACGTCGACGTCGTCGGTCTCGCACCAGCTGCGGGCCTTGCAGCGCAAGGGTTACCTGCGGCGGGACGCGAACCGTCCCCGCGCGGTCGGCGTGCTTTCGGCGACCGACGACAACCCCATGGGCATCGAGATGGACCAGCAGCCGGTCATGCCGAAGGCGGCGTACGTGCCGCTGGTCGGCCGGATCGCCGCCGGTGGCCCGGTGCTGGCCGAGCAGGCCATCGAGGACGTGTTCCCGCTGCCGCGGGAGATCGTCGGCGAGGGCGAGCTGTTCCTGCTGAAGGTCACGGGCGACTCGATGATCGACGCGGCCATCACCGACGGCGACTGGGTCGTGGTCCGGCAGCAGCCGGACGCCGACAACGGCGAGATCGTCGCGGCGATGATCGACGGCGAGGCGACGGTCAAGACGTTCAAGCGCAAGGGCGGCCACATCTGGCTGATGCCGCACAACGAGGCGTACGAGCCGATCCCCGGCGACGACGCGACGGTGCTCGGCAAGGTGGTCGCTGTCCTGCGCCGCCTTTGACCGGTCCCTTTCGGGCTGTCGCACGGCTCGAAAGGTTCACTGGATCGGATGATCTTCGGCCGTGGGGAGCCGAGATCCGGTAGCCGGCCCGACCGCGGTGCGGCGGGTGGACGGGAAGCCCGGCCCTGTCCGCCGCCGCGCCGGTCGAGGTTTCCCTTCGCGCGGTGCGCAGGACTGCGCGGCTCGAGCAGCCGCGCCCCGCACCGCGCGAAGGACGGCCGGAACCGGTAGCCGGCGCTCAGCCGCGGCGGCGGCGCAGCCGGCTGAACCCGAACCACCCGAGCCCCACCGCGGCGACCGCGATCCCCGCCGCCGGCAGGATCGGCACTCCCCCGCCGTCGGACGACCCGTCGCCGCTCGCGCTCGAAGCGGGATTCCCGGCCGCCGAAGCCGAAGGCGCCGACGCGGCCGCTCCGTGAACCGCGCGGATCGGCTCGCCGACCCCTTCGCTTCCCGACAACAGAGTCCCGTCCGGGTCGAACGCGATCGCCTCGCCCTGCTTCTCCCCCGGCAGCGGGATCCGGACCGGCGTCCGCTGCAACGCCGCCGGCACGTCGCCGTCCGGAGCCGAATACACGTAAGCATCCGTGTAGGTCCGCAAGGCCACGACGCTTCCGTCGGCCGAAGACGCGCCGCCGGTCACCAGGACCGAGCCGAACGAGCCCACCGGGCCGCCCTGGGTGTCGGTCTCCGAGATCTTCACCGTGCCGACCTTCTCCAGGTTGGTCGGCCCGGGGCTGGCCAACGGTCCCGAGGGCCGGTACACGCGAGCCTCGCCGAGGATGTCCTTGGTGATCAGGTACGGCGTCCCCGCCTTGTCCATGATCAACGCTTCGGTGTCGTGCTGGCCGTCCGGGTAGGTGAGCCGGTGCACCGTGACCTTGCCCTGCGGAGTCATCTCCAGCAGGGCGACCGTCAGCCGGCCCTTCTGGTTGTCACCCGTGTCGGACAGCCACAGCCGGCCGTCGGGCGTCCGGGCCAGGTCCTCGACGTCGAAGGGGTCGGTCTTGTCCGTGAGGACCTTCTGGACCTTGCAGTCCCGCCCCAGGACGAACACCTGGACCTTCGTGCCGCCGTCGTTGATCGCGTACAACCGGGAGCCGTCGGAGACGAGGCCGGACAGTTCACCGATCCGAGAGTCCTTCATCGTGCACAACGGCTCCGGAGCCGGAGCCGCGGAAGCCGGGACCGGCCCGCTCAGCAGAGCCAAGAAAACCGCCGCGAAAGCGACCACCCAGCGCACCCAGCCACCTCCGAAAACATTCCAGTGTGCGAACCCGCTGTCCGCACACTGGAATGTAGACGTCTCAGGCCCTGGTCGAGTTGGTCTCGAACTCGCGCAAAGCCGCGGCGAAGTCCGGGCGGACCCGCACCAGCAGCCGCGTGCCGTCCTCGGCGTGCTCCTCTTCGAGGACCTCGCCCTCCGCGTGCGCCCGCGCGACCAGCTCGCCGCGCGTGTAGGGCACGAGGACCTCGACGGTGACCTCCGGCCGCGGCAGGCGCTCGGTGATCACCTCGACGAGCTCCGGGATGCCCGCCCCGGTCCGCGCCGAGACCGGCACCGAGCCGGCCAGCGCGTGCCGCAGCCGGGCGAGGCTGACCTCGTCGGACGCGTCGATCTTGTTGATCACCAGCAGCTCCGGCGGGAGCGGTTCCTTGCGTTTGCGCGTGATCTCGCCGAGCACCTCGCGCACGGCGCTGACCTGCTCCTCCGGCGCCGGGTCGGACCCGTCCACCACGTGCACCAGCAGGTCGGCGTCCGCCGCCTCTTCGAGCGTCGAGCGGAACGCGTCCACCAGCTGGTGCGGCAGGTGCCGCACGAACCCGACGGTGTCGGTCAGCGTGTAGGTGCGCCCGTCCGCGGTCTGCGTGCGCCGCGTGGTCGGGTCGAGGGTGGCGAACAGCGCGTCCTCCACCAGCACCCCGGCCCCGGTCAGCGCGTTGAGCAGGCTCGACTTGCCGGCGTTGGTGTAGCCGACGATCGCCACGCTGGGCACCTCGTTGGCCAGCCGCCGCCCGCGCTTGGTCTCGCGGATCGTGTCCATGGCGGCGATCTCCCGGCGCAGCTTCGCCACGCGCTTGTTGATCCGCCGCCGGTCGGTCTCGAGCTTGGTCTCACCGGGACCACGCAGGCCCACGCCGCCGTTCGCGCCACCGGCGCGGCCACCGGCCTGCCGGGACAGCGAAGCACCCCACCCGCGCAGCCGCGGGATCAGGTACTGCAGCTGGGCCAGCTCGACCTGCGCCTTGCCCTCCTTGGACCGGGCGTGCTGGGCGAAGATGTCGAGGATCAGGGCGGTCCGGTCGATGACCTTGACCTTGACCTTCTCTTCGAGCTGCCGCAGCTGGCCCGGCGAGAGCTCGCCGTCGCAGATCACGGTGTCGGCGCCGGTGGACCCGACGATTTCGCGCACTTCCCGTACCTTGCCCGAGCCGATGTAGGTGGCCGGGTCCGGCTTGGTCCGCCGCTGGATGAGCCCTTCGAGGACCTCCGAGCCCGCCGTCTCGGCCAGGCGCGCCAGCTCGGCCAGCGACGCCTCGGACTGCAGGGCGGTGCCCTCGGTCCACACGCCGACCAACACGACGCGTTCGAGCCGCAGTTGCCGGTACTCGACCTCGGTGACGTCGTCGAGCTCGGTGGACAGCCCCGCGACCCGGCGGAGCGACGCCCGGTCCTCGAGCTCCATTTCGCCGGTCGACGGGTCTCCGTCGTACAGGTCGTCGTCGTGGCCTTCGTTGTGTGTCTGTTCTGTCATCGTGCCTCCATGTTCCCACGATTCGCCGCGGGAACCGAACTTTTACGTGCTGGGATAGGTGGCGAGGTAGATCGCGGTGCGCTCGGCGCCGGGACGGCGCGGGCGCGCGCGGAACTCCTCGAGCAGGGCGTTGAGCCGCGACTGCAGCTCCGCCCGCTCCTCGGGGGACACCTGGACGACCAGGCGCGACTGGTGCACGCCCTCGAATCCGGTTTCGGCGATCTCGGCCAGATAGGCCTCGAGCACCGCCTGCTCCACGTCCTTGTCACCGCATGAGTCGAGTGTCCACGAAAGCCCCGTCGAAAGATACGGGATTTCCTTGGCGCCCCGGGCTCCGCGGCGCGGCGGCTGCGCGACCAGGAACCCGGTCTCGACGAGCCTGCGCACGTGGTGCAGGGTCGTCGCGGGGTCCCGCCCGAGCCGCTCGGCGAGCTCCTTGTTCGTCAACGCCTCCGAGAAAGTCAACCGGATGATGCGCAGCCGTATTCCGGAGGCCAGGGCGGCAGCCTCGGTTTCGGTCGCGACGCGTCGTTTCTCAGAGGGCACGCGCACAGCCTAGAGCGAACAGTGATTGACACTTTCCAATCACTCGCGGCACACTCGGGCCATGCGCAGGGGGTCCCTCTTCTTCCACGCCGACTTCAGGCGGCTCTGGGCCGGCGACACGGCCAGCCAGTTCGGCACGAGCATCGGCTACACCGCCATCCCGCTGCTCGCCGCGGTCACCCTGGCGGCGACCCCGTTCGAGATGGGCCTGCTGACCGCCGCCGAGACCCTGGCGTTCCTGGTGCTCGGCCTGCCCGCCGGGGTGTGGGTCGACCGGCTGCGCCGCCGCCGGGTCATGCTGACCGCCGACTTCGCCCGCTTCGCGCTGCTGCTCACCGTGCCGCTTGCCTGGTGGGCCGGGGTGCTGACCCTCGTGCAGCTGCTGCTGGTCGTGCTGTTCACCGGCGTCGCGACGGTGTTCTTCGACATCGCCTACCAGTCGTACCTGCCCTCGCTCGTCGGCCGGGAGCGCCTGCTGGAGGGCAACGCGAAGCTGCAGGCCGTCCAGTCGGTCGCGCAGATCGCCGGGCCGAGTGGCGCCGGCGTGCTGGTCCAGCTGGTCAGCGCGGCCAGCACCGTGCTCCTCACCGGCTTCGGCTACCTCACCTCGGCGCTGTGCCTGCTCCGCATCCGCGCGGTCGAACCCGAGCCGGAACCCGCGGGGCAGTCCCGGCTCCTCCCCCGGATCGCCGAGGGACTGCGGTTCGTCTTCTCGGACAAGCCGTTGCGCGCGATCGTCGCGTGCACGTCGACGGCCAACCTCTTCAACGCCGCGTTGAACGCGGTGCTGGTGCTGTTCCTGACGCGGACGATCGGCCTGCAGCCGGTCGCGGTCGGCGCGCTGCTGTCCACCGGCGGCGCGGGCGGGATCCTCGGAGCGCTGTGCTCCGGCGCGCTCACCCGGCGGCTCGGCCAGTCGCGCGCGATCTGGCTCGTCCCGCTGGTCACCATGCCGGCGAGCTTGCTGGTGCCGCCCGCCGCGCCGGGCTGGCGGGTCTGGCTCGCCGGGTGCGGCCTGGTCGTCAGCGGCTTCGGGCTCATCGTCTACAACGTCGCGCAGGTCTCCTACCGGCAGGCGATCTGCCCCGACCGGCTGCTCGGCCGGATGAACGCGAGCGTGCGGTTCGTCGTCTGGGGCACGATCCCGCTCGGCGGCCTGCTGGGTGGCGGGCTCGGCGAGTGGCTCGGCCTGCGCGGCGCGGTCTGGGTCGCCGTCGCCGGGGAGACCGCCGCGATGTTGTGGGTGCTGTTCTCTCCGTTGCGGCACATGCGCGATCTGCCGACCGAGGCGAAAACGGGTTCCGGCGCCGCCTAGAGTTGGTTCATGAGTACCCCATTCGAGCGCCCGAAAGTCCCGGACAAGGTCGGTGTCGACGGTCTGGAGGCCAAGTGGGTACCCGTATGGGAATCCACCGGCGCCTACCGCTTCGACCGCACGAAGACGCGGGACGAGATCTACTCGATCGACACCCCGCCGCCGACGGTCAGCGGGTCGCTGCACATCGGGCACGTCTTCTCCTTCACCCACACGGACGTCCTCGCGCGGTTCAAGCGGATGCGCGGGCTCGAGGTGTTCTACCCGATGGGCTGGGACGACAACGGCCTGCCGACCGAACGCCGGGTGCAGAACCACTTCGGCGTCCGCTGCGAGCCTTCGCTGCCCTACGACCCGGGCTTCCGGCCGCCCGAAAAGCCGGGCAAGGACGTCGTGGCGATCTCGCGCCGGAACTTCGTCGAGCTTTGCGAAACGCTGACCGAGACCGACGAGCAGGTCTTCGAACAGCTGTGGCGGCGGCTCGGGCTGTCGGTCGACTGGACGATGACCTACCAGACGATCGGGCACGACTCGCGGCTGATCTCGCAGCGCGCGTTCCTGCGCAACCTCGCCCGCGGCGAGGCGTACCAGGCCGAAGCGCCGACGCTCTGGGACGTCACCTTCCGGACGGCGGTGGCGCAGGCCGAGCTGGAGGACCGCGAACGCCCGGGCGCGTTCCACGACCTCGCGTTCACCGGTCCCGACGGCGACGTCGTGATCGCGACGACGCGGCCGGAGCTGCTGCCCGCGTGCGTCGCGCTGGTGGCGCACCCGGACGACGAGCGGTTCAAGCCGCTCTTCGGGAAAACGGTGCGGACGCCGGTGTTCGGCGTCGAAGTGCCCGTCGTGGCGCACCACTTGGCGGACCCGGAGAAGGGCCGCGGCATCGCGATGGTGTGCACCTTCGGCGACACCGCCGACGTCACCTGGTGGCGCGAGCTGCGGCTCGCGACGCGGGTGGTGCTGGGCCGCGACGGCCGGTTCCTGCCCGACGCGCCGCACGGCGTGCCGGCCGAGGCGTACGCGCCGCTGGTGGGCAAGACCGTCCACACGGGACGCGAGATCATGGTGCGCCTGCTGCGCGAAGCCGGTGCCCTGCACGGGGAACCGCGGCCGATCACGCACTCGGTGAAGTTCTACGAAAAGGGCGACAAGCCGCTGGAGATCGTCGCGAGCCGGCAGTGGTACCTGCGCAACGGCGGCAACGACTCCTCCTTCCGGGAGAAGATGCTGGCGCGTGGCGAGGAACTGAACTGGGTGCCGAAGCACATGAAGGTGCGCTACTCGTCGTGGGTCGAGAACCTGGCCGGCGACTGGCTGGTCAGCCGTCAGCGGTTCTTCGGCGTGCCGATCCCCTTGTGGTACCGGCTCGATCCCGCCGGCGAGCCGGACTACGACGCGCGCCTGCTGCCGGACTCCCTGCCGGTGGATCCGAGCAGCGACGTCCCGCCGGGTTTCACCTCCGCGCAACGGGGGGTCCCGGGCGGGTTCGTCGCCGAGGCCGACGTGATGGACACGTGGGCGACGTCGTCGCTCACGCCGCAGATCGTCGGGCGCTGGAGCCTCGACGACGACCTGTTCTCGCGGGTCTTCCCGATGGACCTGCGGCCGCAGGCGCACGAGATCATCCGCACCTGGCTGTTCTCGACGGCGGTGCGCGCGGAGCTGGAGCACGGCGTGCTGCCGTGGCGGGAGACGTCGATCGCCGGTTGGGTGCTCGACCCGGACCGCAAGAAGATGTCGAAGTCCAAGGGCAACGTCACGACGCCGGTGGACCTGCTGGAGCGGTTCGGTTCGGACGCGGTGCGGTATTGGGCGGCGAGCGCGCGCCCCGGCGTCGACACGGCGGTGGACGAAGGCCAGATGAAGGTCGGCCGCCGCCTGGCGACGAAACTGCTCAACGCGAGCCGGTTCGTGCTGGGCCTGGGCGTGCCTTCTCCTTCCGCGGTGGCGGTGGAGCCGCTGGACCGGGCGCTGCTGGCTTCGCTGGCTGTCGTCATCGAGCAGGCGACGGCGGCGTTGGAGGCGCTGGACTACGCGCGGGCGCTGCAGGTGACGGAGACCTTCTTCTGGACGTTCTGCGACGACTACGTCGAGCTGGTGAAGGGCCGCGCGTACGGCGACAGCGGTCCCGCGGGAGCGTCTTCGGCGCAGGCGGCGCTGGTGACGGCGTTGTCGGCGGTGCTGCGGTTGTTCGCGCCGTTCCTGCCGTTCGCGACCGAGGAGGTCTGGTCGTGGTGGCGCGACGGTTCGGTGCACCGGGCGTCCTGGCCCACCGCGTCGGCGTCCGACGGTGATCCGGAGCTGCTGACGCTGGCGGGCGCGGTGATCGCGGCGGTGCGCCGGGCGAAGACGGACGCGAAGGTGTCGATGCGCTCGGCGGTGGAAACGCTGACGGTGACCGGCCCGGCCGACGTGCTGGCGCGGTTCGCCGGCATCGAGCCGGACATCCGCAGCGCGGGTGCGATCGCGTCAGTGGAGACGCGCGAAGGCGAGTTCGCGCTCGAAGTGAAAATCGGCGGCTGACGCCGGTGGGTCGCCGTCACGAACCGGCGGCGGCCCACCAGGCTTCGTCGATTTCGCCGCGCGCCACGATCTCCGCGGGGCCCGACAGCGTCGAATCACCCCGCGACACCGTCACCTCGACGCGGCCGCCGGGAATGTCCACCGTGGACGCTCCCGTGTCCGTGCCCGCCAGGTGCAGCGCCGCCGCCACCGCGGCCACCGTGCCCGTTCCGCACGCCCGGGTCTCCCCCACCCCGCGCTCGTGCACGCGCATCCGCAGCGCGCCCTCGCCGAGGCGGTTGACGAACTCCAGGTTGACCCCGTGCGGGAAGACGTCGTGGTCGAAGTCGGGCTGGTCGCGCAGGTCGAGGCCCGCGACGTCGTCGTCGAGCAGCGACACCAGGTGCGGGTTGCCGACGTTCACCGCCACGCCCGAAAACGGCCGCCCGGCCACCACCGTCACCGACGTCCCGGTGATCGTCGCCGGTCCCATCCCCACCGTCACGGAGCGGTCCGGGTGCACGACCAGCGGGCGGTCGCCGGCGCGGGTGCCGATGACGAACTCGCCCTCGGTCGCCAGCCCCGCTTCGACGAGGTAGCGGGCGAAGACGCGGGTGCCGTTGCCGCACATCTCGGCGATCGACCCGTCGGCGTTGCGGTAGTCCATGAACCACTCGCCCGCGGACTCGACGTCCAGCGCGGCGGCCCGGACGATGCGCAGCACGCCGTCGGCGCCGAGGCCGCGGTGGCGGTCGCACAGCGCGGCGACCCTCGCCTCGGTCAGCTCGAGGCGTCCCGCCGGGTCGGGGAGCAGCACGAAGTCGTTCTGCGTGCCGTGCCCCTTCAAGAACTCGATTCCGCCCATGGGGGCAAGATTACCGGCCCAGGGTATCCAGGACGCGTGCGGCCAGCCCGGTCTCCGCGCCGTCGTACCAGTGGATCCGCTTGTCGCGCCGGAACCAGGACCGTTGCTTCCGGACGAAGCGCCGCGTGGCCTGCGCCGTCGCCGCGGCGGCCGCCTCGAAGTCGCCTTCGCCGTCCAGCTCGGCGAGCACCTGCTGGTAGCCCAGCGCCCGCGACGCCGTCTTGCCTTCGCGCAGACCGCGCTCCAGAAGCGCGCCGACTTCGTCGACCAGCCCGGCGGCGAACATCCGCCGGACGCGCTCGTTCACGCGCTCGTCGAGCTCCTCCGGCGACCGGTCGACGCCGACCACGACGGTGCCGTAGCGGGCCGGGCCGGGCTTGGGCAGGTTCGCCGAGAACGGCTCGCCGGTGATCTCGATGACTTCGAGGGCGCGCACGATCCGGCGCGTGTTGGTCGGCAGGATCGCGGCCGCGGCGGCCGGGTCGCGTTCACTCAACCGGGTGTAGAGCGCGGGCGTGCCGAAGGAAACCGCCTCCGCGTCCAGCCGGGCGCGCACGGCCGGGTCGGTGCCCGGGAACCGCAGGTCGTCGAGCACGGCCTGGACGTAGAGCCCCGACCCGCCGGCCAGCACCGGGACCTTGCCGGCGGCCAGGAGCCGCTCGATCTCGGCCCGCGCGTCGCGCTGGTAGGCCGCGACGGACGCCGTCTCGGTGACGTCCAGGACGTCGAGCAGGTGGTGCGGGACGCCGCGCCGCTCGGCCTCGGTGGCCTTGGCGGTGCCGATGTCCATCCCCCGGTAGAGCTGCAGCGCGTCGGCGTTGACGACCTCGCCGCCCAGCTCCAGGGCCAGCTCCACGGCCAGCGCGGTCTTGCCGGTGGCCGTCGGCCCGACCACCGCCACGGGACGGGTCTCGGGCGGTGCGGCGGGGCTGGTCACGGCGGCTGACGATACCGGCGGACCGCCACGGAGCGTCCACCGGAAGTAGGATCACGAGCTTCGAGTGGCCCATCCAGTACCACGGTGCGCGCTGAGCTGCTTGAATGCCGCGTGGGGCCGTAGCATCCGAGCACGGCCCGTGACGACCGCACTACCCGGCCCCGCTTCCGCGGCGGGGCGCCCGCACCAGCGGGCGTACAGGCGATAAGGAGCCTGCGATGGCCCAGGAGAACACTTCCACCGGTACCCCGGCCCCGCACCCGGTGCCGCACGCGCTGCACGCCGGGCACGCCGCCCCGCCCGTGCCGCTCGCCGAGTCCACCCCGTCCACCTGGGGCCGCATCGACGACGAAGGCACCGTCTACGTCATCACCGCCGAGGGCGAGCGCGCCATCGGCGTCTGGCAGGCAGGCAGCCCCGACGAGGGCCTGGTCCACTACGCCCGCCGCTTCGACGACGTGCGCACCGAGGTCGAGCTGCTGGAGACCCGGCTGGCCTCCGGCGCCGGCGACCCGAAGCACGCGCTGTCGAGCGCCACGCAGATCCGGGACGGGCTGGCCGAGGCCGCCGTGGTCGGCGACCTGGCCGCGCTCGCCGCGCGGCTGGAGTACGTCATCGGGCACGCCGAGAAGGCGCTGGCCAGCGCGAAGCAGGAGCGTGAGGTGGCCCGCGCGGCCGCCGTCGCCCGGAAGCAGGAGCTGGCCGAAGAAGCCGAGAAGATCGCCGCCGACTCCACCCAGTGGAAGGCGGCGGGCGACCGGCTGCGCACGATCCTCGACGAGTGGAAGACGGTCAAGGGCGTCGATCGCAAGACCGACGACGAGCTGTGGAAGCGGTTCTCCAAGGCCCGCGAGGGGTTCAACCGGCGTCGCGGGTCGCACTTCGCCGAACTCGACAAGCAGCGCGCCTCGGCCAAGACGCGCAAAGAAGAGCTCATCGCCGAGGCCGAGGCCATCAGCGAGTCCGAGGACTGGGGCGAGACCGCGGGCCGCTACAAGGACCTGATGACGGAGTGGAAGGCCGCCGGTCGCGCGCCCAAGGACAGCGACGAGGCGCTGTGGCAGCGGTTCCGCGCGGCGCAGGACAAGTTCTTCGCCCGCCGCTCCTCGGTGTTCTCCGAGCGCGACGCGGAGTTCTCGCAGAACGCCGCGCGCAAGGAAGAGCTGCTGGTCGAGGCGGAGAAGATCGACGCGGCGGCGAACCTGGAGGCGGCGAAGAACGCGCTGCGCAAGATCCAGGAGCAGTGGGACGAGATCGGCAAGGTCCCGCGCGAGCGGATCCGCGAGCTCGACGGCCGGCTGAAGGCCGTCCAGGACGCGGTCAAGTCGGCCGAGGACACCCGCTGGCGCCGCACCGACCCGGAGGCGCAGGCCCGGGCCGCGCAGTTCCGCGAGCGCCTCGAGCAGTTCGAGAGCCAGGCGGCCAAGGCCCGCGCGGCGGGCGACGAGCGCCGCGCGAAGAAGGCCGACGAGCAGGCGACGCAGTGGCGCGAGTGGCTGCAGGCGGCGGAGGCCGCGATCGCCGACCGCTGACTCACTCCGAAGCGCCGTCAAGGTCACCTTACGGGCGTCAGACGCCCGTAAGG
>NZ_JBFBBZ010000050.1:62889-67588 GCF_040682935.1 Amycolatopsis sp. NPDC051061 | reverse complement strand
GGGCTGGCTGCACACCTACAATCACCATCGCGGCCACACCGCACTCGCTGGCAAACCACCCGCCAGCCGCGTCCCCAACCTCACGGGTCAATACAACTAGCCGAGGAGGCCCATCAACGCGATCGTGATGAGCACCACGGCGGGGGCGAGGGCGTTGATCCAGGCGCGCTGGGCGGGGGTGAGGGCGGCGGTGCTGTTCATGGCGTTTCCTAGGGCCGAAACCGATGCTTCCGCCCTGCTCAGCGCGCTGATCTTGATGTTCGTTAGCTGCTGTGAGCGAACTCACCGAGGGCGCTCAGCCGTCCGGGTGACGGCGGGAGCGGACCGTGAACCACAGCACACCGCCCGCCGCCGCCACCATCGTCGCGAACGCTGCCGTGCCGACCACGATTGCCTGAGTCATCTCGTCTCCCTCCCGAAGGTCTGGTAACCGAGAGACGCCAAACCGTCGCAAAGGTGCACTCAGCGTTACCGAGATCACAGATCGGCGAGCACCGAGTCGATCTCGGCCGCCAGTGAGAAGTCCTTCGCCGTCAACCCGCCCGCCGAATGCGTCGAGAGCCGGAACGTCAGCGTGCGCCAGCGGATGTCGATGTCGGGGTGGTGGTCGGCGGCCTCGGCCAGCACCGCCACGCGGTCCACCACCTCGATCGCCTGCGGGAAGCTCGCCAGTTCCACCTCGCGGGAGATCACCGCGCCGGACCTGGTCCAGTTGCCGCCCAGAGCATGATCGGCCGCGGAGTCGCTCAAGATTTCCGTCATGCCTCCATCGTCCTGCGTCCTGGACTACGCTGCACGGTTGCCACGGGAGTCCGGTCGAGCCGGGCTGAGAGGCGGGGTCACCCGCGACCGTTCGCACCTGACCGGATCATGCCGGCGAAGGGAGGGCTTTCCCTCCTCGTCCGGTGAAGTGCAGGAGGGGTAGATGAAAAGCAGGGCTGTGCGCGCCGCGACGGCCATCGTCGCCGTCAGCGCCGTCGCCGCGGGGTGCTCGCTGTCGGACGGTGACGGTGGCACGCAGCAGACGCCCACCGTCACCCTCGTGACGCACGACTCCTTCCTGGCGCCGCAGGAGGTGCTCGACGCCTTCCAGAAGCAGTCGGGCATCAAGGTCTCCGTGCTCAAGCAGGGCGACGCCGGCTCGCTGACCAACAAGCTCGTGCTGACGAAGGCCAACCCGATCGGCGACGTCGCGTACGGCGTCGACTCGACCTTCGCCTCGCGCGCGCTCGCCGAGGGTGTCTTCGAGCCCTACACCAGCCCGGAGGCCGACCGCGGGCCGCAGCGCTACGCCGTCGACCCCGAGCACCGGCTCTCCGCCGTCGACGTCGGTGACGTCTGCGTCAACGTCGACACGAACTACTTCACGGCGAAGGGCATCCCGGCGCCGGCGTCGTACGACGACCTCGCCGACCCGAAGTACAAGGACCTGCTGGTCGCCGAGGACCCGGCGACGGCCTCGCCCGGGCTCGCGTTCCTCCTCGGCACCGTCGCGAAGTACGGCGAGGCCGGCTGGAAGGACTACTGGACGAAGCTGAAGGCCAACGGGCTCAAGGTGGTCAGCGGCTGGGAAGAGGCCTACACCAAGGACTTCTCCGGCTCGTCCGGCAAGGGGTCGCGCCCGATCGTCGTCTCGTACGCCTCTTCGCCGGCCGCCGAGGTCGGCGACGACGGCAAGCCGCGCACCAAGGCGCTGCTCGACACCTGCTACCGGCAGGTCGAGTACGCCGGTGTGCTGGCGAACGGCAAGCAGGCCGAGAACGCGCGCAAGGTCGTCGACTTCCTGCTCTCGCAGCAGTTCCAGGCGACCGTGGCGGCCAACATGTACGTCTACCCGGCGCGCCAGGGCGTCGACCTGCCCGCGGGCTGGGCGCAGGTCGCGCCGCTGCCGCAGAAGCCGCAGACGCTGACGGCGGACCAGGTCCAGGCCGGACGCGAGAAGTGGATCGGCGAATGGCGCACACTCGTGCAGTCGTAAGCCCGCCGCGGACCGCCCGCGGGCTGGGCCTGGCGCTGCTCGGCCTGGCCCCGATCGGGTTCCTGGTGGTGTTCTTCGCCTGGCCGGTGCTCGCGATCATCGGACGCGGGTTCGCCGCGGGCGGGCTCGACGACGTCCTCGGCGACGCGCGGACGTGGCAGCTCGCCGGGTTCACCATCGCGAGCGCGGCCGCGTCGACGGTGGTGGCGGTGCTGGCCGGACTGCCGGTGGCGTTCCTGCTGGCCCGGGTGAAGCTGCCCGGCGCCGGCCTCGCGCGGACGCTCGTGCTGGTGCCGTTCGTGCTGCCGACCGTCGTCGTCGGCCTGGCGTTCCGGGCCCTCTGGCCGGACGGCGGCGTGCTGCCGATCGTGCTGGCCAACGCGTTCTTCAACGTCGCCGTCGTCGCGCGGACCGTCGCCGGGCTCTGGGCGCGGCTGGACTCGCGCACGACCGACGCCGCCCGCGCGCTGGGCGCGTCGCCGTGGCGGGCGTTCCGCTCGGTGACGCTGCCCGCGCTGGCCCCCGCGATCGCGTCCGCGGCGGCCGTCGTGTTCCTGTTCTGCGCCACGAGTTTCGGGGTCGTGCTGATCCTCGGCGGCGCGCGCTACCGGACGCTGGAGACCGAGATCTACCTGCGGACGGTCGACCTGCTCGACCTCTCGGGTGCGGCGGCGCTTTCGCTGATCCAGTTCGCGGCCGTGGTCGCCGCGCTGGTGCTCGGCGGGCTGGCGCGGCGGCGCAAGGACGGCGCCCGGATCGGTTCGACCCGAGCACGTCGTCCCCGCGGCGGCGAGTGGTGGGTCGTCGGCGCGGCCGGCGTCGTGCTGACGCTCCTGCTGACGCCGATCGTCGCGCTGCTCGCCGAGTCGGTCTCCACTCCGGATGGTTGGAGCCTCGCCGGTTATCGAGCGTTAACGAGCACCGGAGAGAAGGGCGCGCTGCAGGTGTCCGGCTGGGATGCCGCGGTGAACTCGCTGAAGGTGGCGATCGACGCCACGCTGCTCGCGATGGTCGTCGGCGTGCTCGCGTCCGTGGTGCTCGTGGCGCTGCGCCGGTCGCCGGCCAAAGCCGCGCGCGGGCTCGGCGAGACCATGGACGCCGTGCTGATGCTGCCGCTCGGGGTGTCCGCGGTGACCGTCGGGTTCGGTTATCTCGTGACGCTCGACGCGCTGCCCGGCGACCTCCGGACGTCGCCTTACCTTGTACCACTCGCGCAGGCGCTGGTGATCATCCCGCTGATCGTCCGCATGGTGCTGCCGGTGCTGCGCTCGGTCGATGTCCGATTGCGGCAGGCCGCGTCGACGCTCGGCGCGAGCCCGCTGCGGGTGTGGCGGGAGATCGACCTGCCGCTGACGCTGCGGCCGCTGGTCGCCGCGGCCGGGTTCGGGTTCGTCGTGGCGCTCGGCGAGTTCGGTGCGACGAGCTTCCTGGCCCGGCCGACCGCGCCGACGCTGCCGGTCGCGATCGCGTCGCTGATGGGACGTCCGGGAGAGCTGAACAACCGGATGGCGTACGCCGCGTGCGCGCTGCTGATGCTCGTGACGGTGCTGGCGGTCACGCTGATCGACCGGCTGGGACACGACCGGCTGGGCCGCGGCCGGGTGGGAGAGTTCTGATGGCGCTGTCGGTGCGGGACCTGACCGTCCACTACGGATCGTTCGCGGCGGTGCGCGACGTCCGCCTGGACATCGCCGACGGTGAGGTGCTGGCGCTGCTCGGGCCGTCCGGGTCGGGGAAGTCGACGCTGCTGCGGGCGATCACCGGCCTCGAGCCGTCGGCGCGCGGCGCGGTGAGCTGGGACGGCGACGACCTCGGCGCGGTGCCGGTGCACCGGCGCGGGTTCGGGCTGGTGTTCCAGGACGGCCAGCTGTTCGGCCACCGCGACGTCGCCGCGAACATCGCTTTCGGCCTGCGGATGCACGGCGTGCCCCGCGCGCAGTGGGCATCGCGGGTGGCTGAGCTGCTGGCGCTGGTCGGGCTGTCGGGCTTCGAGAAGCGGCGGGTCACGGAGCTTTCCGGTGGCCAGGCGCAGCGAGTGGCGCTGGCTCGTGCTCTGGCACCCGAGCCGCGGCTGTTGCTGCTCGACGAGCCACTGTCCGGTTTGGACGCGGGGTTGCGCGAGCAGCTGGCCATCGACCTGGCGGACCTGTTGCGGCGCAGCAAGATCACGGCGTTGCTGGTGACGCACGACCAGGAGGAGGCGTTCACGCTGGCCGACCGGGTCGCGGTGCTCGACGCCGGCGAGGTCCGCCAGGAGGGCGCGGTCCGACGGGTCTGGCGCAATCCGGCGGACGACGACGTGGCCCGGTTCCTCGGCGTGACGACGTTCGCGGACGGCGTCGTGGCGGGCGGCGTGGTGCACACGTCGCTGGGGGAGGTGGCGTTGCCGGAGATCGAGGACGGCCCGGTGCGGTTGGGGCTGCGGCCGCACGCCCTGCGGACGGCCGCGGCCGGCATCGGGGGTGAGGTCGTGGCGGCGGTGCACCGCCGCGAACACGTGCGGCTGGTGGTGCGGCTGGCGGAGTCCACTGTGGACGCGGTGGCACCGGCGGCATCTGATTTGCGCGCCGGGGACGCGGTGCGGCTGGAACTCGACCCCCACGGCGTAGCGGTGGTCGGCCGGTCGTGGGGGGTGTGGGGGGGGGGAAACCCCCCGGAACCAAAAACCAACCAGAAAGCAAGCCGGGGGGGGGGGGGGGGGTGGGGCACCCCCAGGCCCGA
>NZ_JBFBBZ010000050.1:9789-62879 GCF_040682935.1 Amycolatopsis sp. NPDC051061 | reverse complement strand
GGGCATTTTTTTGGGCGGGGGGGGCCGGGGGGGGGCTTCCAACCCCCCCCCCGGGGGTTGGCGGGGGGGCGCGGTTGTTTTGTTTCCCGGGGGTCCCCACCCCCCCAAAACACTCACGACAGCTTTAGCCGTCGCGGGTGGAGAGGCGGGCGTAGGCCAGCGACAGGCCGATCACGATGTAACAAGCCGCCCGCAAAGCCCCTTCACCCAGCATCTGCGTGCCCATCGGGTCCTGCAGCACCTCCGCCGGGGCCACCGACCAGTTCTGCGTCAGCAGGAACGGGTGCAGCCAGTCCAGCGACGTCAGGAACCCGAGGATCGTGAAGACGATGTCGGCCGCCAGGACCGACGCCACTACCAGCATCGGGTGCTCGGTCCAGCTGGAGATCGCCAGCGCCACCGCGCCGACCGCCCACAGCTGGAGCACCACCCAGCCCGCCATCAGCAGGATCCGGGCGAGTGCGCCGCCCAGGGACAGCGTCGTGCCCGACAGCGTGAACAGCGAGTCGGAGCCGTTGATGATCAGCCCGGTCACCACGCCGGTGACGCACATCGCCAGCACCGAAACCACCGACACGGTCGCGACGCCGAACGCCTTGACCGCCAGCAGCCGGCCCCGGCCGACCGGGGCGATCAGCCAGCCGCGCAGGGTGCCGTGCGCCGTCTCGCCGGCGATCGCGTCCGCGCCCGCCATGGCCGAGGCCAGCGGCAGCAACAGCGCCAGCGACATCACGACCGCCGCGATCGGGAGCACGAACGCGTTGTTGACCGCGGACGCCAGCAGCGCACCGCCGCCGTCGTCCGGGCCGCCGCCACCGGACGGGTTGTCGTCGACCAGCGTCAGGCCGACGCCGATGATCACCGGGATCAGCGCCAGGAGCCCGAGCACGGCCAAAGTGCGCGGCCGCCGGAAGATCCAGCGCAGCTCCGCGGCCAGCAGGCGGGGCAGCGGCACCGTGTCGTGGCCGGTGCGGGCCGCCGGCGCGTCGAGTACGGCCGTCATTCCGATCCCTCCACAGTGGACTCCGTCAGCCGCGCGAACAGGTCTTCCAGCCCGGTGCGGGCCCGCGTCGCCTCGTGGACCGCGACCCCCGCGCCCACCAGGACCTGCAGCACCCGCGGCGCCTCGGCGGCCGTCAGGTCCGCGCGGACGCCGTCCGGCGTGAGCCGGGCGCCGATCCGGTTCTCCCGCAGCACCTCCACGGCTTGCTCGGCATCCGGCGTGCGGACCAGCAGGGCCGCGTTCCCGGACTCCAGCAGCTCGGTCAGCTCGCCCTGCGCGACGACGTTGCCGGCCTGCAGCACGGCGACGTGCGTGCACGTCGCCTCCACCTCGGCCAGCAGGTGCGACGACACCAGCACGGTGACCCCGGAAGCGTGCAGCTCGGCGACGATCCTGCGGATCTCCCTGGTACCCGCAGGGTCGAGGCCGTTGGTCGGCTCGTCGAGCACGACCATCTTCCGCGGCACGAGCAACGCCGAAGCGAGCCCGAGCCGCTGCTTCATGCCGAGCGAGTACCCCTTGTAGCGCCGGCGTGCCGCGACGGTCAGCCCGACGCGCTCCAGCGCCGAGTCCACCGCGGACGGGATCCCGGACGACGCCAGCCGCGGCTCGGCCGCGGCGAAGCGCAGCAGGTTGTCGCGCCCGGAGAGGAACGGGTGGAAGCCGGGCCCCTCGACCAGCGCGCCGACGTCCGGCAGCGCGTGCGCGGCGGCGTCGGGCATCTTGCGCCCGAGCAGCTCGACCTCGCCCTCGGTCGGCCGGACCAGGCCGAGCAGCATCCGGATGGTGGTCGTCTTGCCCGAGCCGTTCGGCCCGAGCATCCCGACGACCGCGCCCTCCGGGATGTCGAGGTCGACGTGGTCCACCGCGACGGTGCTGCCGTAGACCTTGCGCAGCCCCCGCGTGCGCGCGGCCAGGGGAACCGCCGGGGCGGACGCTTCCGAAGAAACGTCCGCCCCGGACTCCACGGTCGTGCTGGTCACTTCTGGCCCAGCGCTTCGTAGAGGACCTGCTCCGGCACCGCGCCGGCCGCGAACCGGCCGTCGTCGGTCAGCACCGCGGTGCCCACCTTCGTGGTGACGAGGTAGCCGCTGCCCCACGCGCCGCTGACCTTCTTGGCGAAGCGCTCGAGCAGCGCCTTCGGGTCAGCGTTGCGGCCTTCACGACCGGACTGCTGCTTCGGCGCCGCGTTCAGCGCGTCCGCCGGGACCTTGCCCGTGACGACGGTGTCCCAGCCGTCGCCGACGACCTTGACGTCGTCCTTCGCCTGCTCGGCCAGGTCCTTGGACTGCTGGTCGATCGCCGGCGTCTTCTCCTGCACCTTGGCGCCCTTCGGCGGGGTGAAGGTGAAGAGGTCGGCCGGCTGCTGCGTGAACTCGATCTCGCTGAACGCGACCTCGAGCGCCGGCGTCGACGTGCCGTTGCTCAGCACCGACACCCGCAGCGGCATCCGCGTCTGCGAGTCGACCGCGACCCGGATCTCGCGCAGCAGCGTCCGCTCGCTCGGCTTCGGCGTCAGGACCAGCTCGTAGGCCGGGCGATCGGCGACCGTCGCGGTGCCGTCGACCGACACCGTGCTGCTCTCGCGGACCTTCGCCAGCAGCTCGGTGCTCGCGGCGATCGGGTCGGCCGTCTTGTCGCTGCCGGCGCCCTTCTGCTTGGCGACGTCGGCCGGGATGGTCACCTTCGTCGCGGTGTTCGTCTTGGAGCTGTAGTCCCAGACGGTCGTGCCGTCGTGGACCACGGTCTCCTGGCTGGCGCCCTGCGTGGCGGCCAGGCGGCTCTTGCCCGCGCCGTCGCTGAAGATGTGCGCCGAGTCGATGTTCAGCGCCGACGCCCCCGGCAGCGCGCTCCCCACCGACGGCAGCCCCAGGTCGTTGCTGACCTTGACCGTGCCGTCGAACGCGCCCGGCTTGGCCTTCATGACCGACTGCACCAGGTCCTCGGCGCTCACCTGCGGCAGCGCCGGCTTGTCGTCGGCGCTGGCCGGCATCGCGACGAACGCGAGCCCGCCCGCACCGAGCGCGGTGCCGACGACCGCGGCGGTGATGCCCTTCGTCTTCGGTTTCATGCGTCTCTCCCTGTGGTGTTCCCGAGCTCGAGTGTGCCCGGCTCCCTGGCTCCGACGCTTCCCTCTCGAGGCTGAGATACCCCTGAAGGTTCTCCCTCTCCGGCTGAGATCGTGCTGAGAGATCCCACGGGACCTGCGCAAACCGGCCATGATGAACCTCGTGAAACCTCGGGTGCTGGTGGTCGACGACGAACCGGGCGTGCGGAAGGCACTGCAACGCGGGCTGCGCGCGGAGGACATGGACGTGGTCACCGCCGCGGACGGCCCGACCGGGCTGCAGCTGGCGAGCACGGGGTCCTTCGACGTCATCCTGCTCGACATCATGCTGCCGGGACTGTCCGGTTACCGCGTGCTGGAGCGGCTGCGCAAGGACGGCGTCACGACGCCGGTGCTGCTCGTCTCGGCCAAGGACGGCGAGGTCGACCAGGCCGACGGCCTCGACCTCGGCGCCGACGGCTACCTCGTCAAGCCGTTCTCCTTCGTGGTGCTGGTCGCGCAGGTCCGCGCGACCCTGCGCCGCGCCGGGCCGGAGGCCGGCCGGGGGACGCTGCGGCTCGGCGCGCTGGCGGTCGACCGCGGGCTGCGGCAGGTGCACTGGAACGGCGAGGAGGTCGGGCTCAGTCCGCGCGAGTTCGCGCTGCTGGAGGTGCTCGTCGGCCGGGCCGGCACGGTCGTCACGAAGGACGAGCTGCTGCGCGCGGTCTGGGGCGAGGAGCAGGCCGTGACGCGCAACCTCGTCGAGGTGTACGTCGGATACGTACGACGTAAGTTGGACGCGGTCGGCGCCGGCGCGTTGCTGCGGACCGTGCGCGGGCACGGCTACCTGGCCTCCGACGCGCAGCTCGACGAGGTCATCACCCCGTGATCTCGTGGTGGCGGGGCCGGTCCCTGCAGGTCCGGATCACCGTGCTGGCCGCGACGATCACCCTGGGCTGCCTGCTCGGGCTGGCGGCTTTGGCGGCGGCGAAGCTGTCGCCGTTGCTCATCGATTCGGTCGACCGTGAGCTTTCCGGTGCCCTGGGCCCGGCAGGTGCCGAGGTGAGCGCCGGGCGGCCGCTGTCCGGAGCGGCGCCGGTGACGCTGCGGGTGCTGGACACCGCGGGCGCGCCGGTCGACGGCGGGACCCCGGCCGGCCTTACGTTGTACGACATCTCGACGCTCAAGGCCGGGCAGCCGGTCCAGCGCGACGGCGCGCGGTACCTGGGCACGGTCGTCAGCGCGCCCGACGGTTCACAACGGCTGGTCGTGGCCGGCGCGGGCCTGGTCGGGTTCTCCGCCGCGGTGCACTACGGCGGCGTCTGGCTGGTGGTCGTCGCGTCGGTCGGGGCGCTGGTGGCGGGCCTGGCGACGTGGCTGGTGGTGCGGCTGTCACTGCGGCCGGTGGCGCGCATGCGGGGTTCGGTCCGGGCGTTGCCGCCGGGGGCGCGGCTGGCGCTGCCGGACTCGCACGACGAACTGCGCGCGCTGGCGGAGGAGTTCAACGCGCTGCTGGAGCGGCAGGAGCAGGCCAGCGACCGGCTCCGGCGCTTCACCGGCGACGCGGCGCACGAGCTGCGGTCGCCGGTCGCGTCCATCCGGGTGCAGGCCGAGGTCGCGGTGACGAATCCGGATCCGGAGCTGGCCCAGGAGACGCTGTCGGACATCTTGACGGAGGCCGAGCGGCTTTCGTCGCTGCTGGACGGGCTGTTGTCGCTGGCCCGGTCGGACGCGGGGGAGGTGCCGCCCGCGGAGCCGGTGGAGCTGGTGAGCGAGGTCCGGGCGGCGGTGGCCCGGCTCCCGGCGGGGGCGCCGGAGACGCGGGTGAGCAACGCGGTCGCGCAGGCCTGGGCATCGTCCGCGCACGCCGAGGTGGAGCTGGTGCTGGACAACCTGCTGCGCAACGCGTGCCGCTACGCGCGCGGCGAGATCGTGGTGTCGGTGCTGGCTTCGCGCTCGTCGGTGCGGGTGGTGGTCGACGACGACGGCCCGGGGATCGCGGTCGAGCACCGGGAGAAGGTGTTCGACCGGTTCTACCGGATCGCGGACGACCGGGCGCGCTCGTCCGGTGGCACGGGGCTGGGGCTGGCGATGGTGGCGGAGACGGTCCGGCGGCGCGGTGGGCGGGTGCAGGTGGGCGAGTCGCCCGACGGCGGGGCGCGCTTCGTCGTCGTCTGGCGCGCGGCCTCCGGTGGGGAAGCGTGACCGGAGGGTCGACACGCGTGCCTGGACGGTCGGTTCGCGTGCCTGGAGGGTCGGTTCGCGTGCTTGGAGGGTCGGTTCGCGTGCTTGGAAGGGCATCTCGCGTGACTGAGGAGGCATCTCGCGTGCCTGGAGGGTCGACACGCGTGATTGGGGGGTCGACACGGCGGGGTCGCGGAAGTCCCGGAGCTTCCGGGTAGATTCCGGGGCTGTGAACGGTGTGATCGTGGGCGCCGCCCTGGTGCGGGACGGCAAGCTGCTCGCCCAGCAGCGGGCCTGGCCCCCTGGGCACGCGGGGCAGTGGGAGCTGCCCGGCGGCCGGGTCGAGGAAGGCGAGTCCGAGGCCTTCGCCCTGGCGCGCGAGTGCAGCGAGGAACTCGATGTCGTCATCGAGGTCGGGGCGCGCGTCGGGGACGACGTCCCGCTGCCCGGCGAGAAGGTCCTCCGCATTTACGCCGCGAAGCTCGTTTCGCCCGGTGAAGAGCCGCGCGCGGTGGAGCACCTGGCCGTGCGGTGGCTCGGGCCCGACGACCTCGACGACGTCGACTGGCTGCCCGCCGACCGCATCCTGCTCCCGGCCTTCCGGGACCTGCTCGGCTGAGCCGGGAGCGGGACACGGCTCTTCAGCCCGCGCCGATCATCCGCAGCGCCGCGTCGAGCCGGTGCGTGCCGCGCTCCCGGGCGCGCTCGGCACCCGCTTTGCGCACCTTCTCCAGCTCGGCGGCGTCTTCCAGCAGGGTTAACGCTCGTTCACGCAGGGGCCGCAGCTCCTCGATCACGGCGTCCGCGACGGCGTCCTTCACCGCTCCGTACGACGAGAACTCCCCGGCCAGGTCGTCCGGGGAACCACCGCGGCACGCGGCGAGGATCTCGAGCAGGTTCGCCATCCCCGGGCGGGTGTCCGGACTGTGCACCGGCACCGTCCCGCCGTCGGTGACCGCGCGGCGGATTTTGCGGCGGATCTGGTCGGGCTCGTCGAGCGCGAAGACCACGCCCACCGCGTCCCGCGTCGACTTCGACATCTTGCGCGTCGGGTCGGCGAGGTCCTTCACCCGCGCTCCCGCCGGCGGGAGCACCGCTCGCGGGATGGTGAACACGTCGCCGTAGGTGCCGTTGAACCGCTTGGCCAGCGCGCGCGTCAGCTCGACGTGCTGGCGCTGGTCCTCGCCGACCGGGACTTCGTCCGCGCCCTGCAGGAGGATGTCCGCCGCCATCAGCGCCGGGTAGGTCAGCAGCGAGAGCCGCACCCCGGCCTGGCCCTTGGACTTCTCCTTGAACTGGATCATCCGTGCGGCCTCGCCGTAGTTGCAGGTGCACTCCAGGACCCAGGTCAGCGCGCCCAGCTCGCGGGCCAGGTCGGACTGGACGAACACCCGCTCGGGGTCGATCCCGGCGGCGATCAGCACGGCGAGCTGCTCGCTCGCCAAGGATCGGAGTTTCGCCGGGTTGTGCGGAGTCGTCATGCCGTGCAGGTCGGCGACGAAGTACAGGTCGTCCGCGCCGCCCTCGCGAGCCCAGCGCCGCACCGCGCCGAGGTAGTTGCCGAGGTGGACGTGACCGGAGGGCGTGATGCCGGACAGCTTGCTCATCGTGTCTTCCTTCCGAGGGGAGACCACCCCGGAGAAGGCATGAAAAAGGCCGCCCGTCCGGGGCGGCCGCTGGTGATCAGCGCAGGACTAGACGGCCGCCGAGGGCGGCCACCAGCTGGACGTCTGCGCGTGCATCCGGCGAGCATAGCCGACGTCAGTCACCACTCGGTATCGTCCGGACGCGCGGACGGCCCCGCGGGTCTACCGTCTTAACCATGTATGTCGTCCTGCTGAACTACACGGCTCCGATCGAGGAAATCGACTACGCGCTCCCGGACCACGCCGAGTGGCTGAACAAGCAGTACGAGCACGGCCACTTCTTGGCGTCCGGACGGCGGAACCCCCGCGTTGGCGGCGTGATCATCACGCGCCCGATGTCGCGCGGGAAGCTCGACGCCATCCTGGCGTCGGACCCGTTCTCGGTGAAGCATCTCGCGCGCTACGAGGTGATCGAGTTCTCGCCGACGAAGACCGCTCCGGAGCTGCGGCAGCTCAACGAAGCGGTGACGCGCTAGGCGGCGAGGTCCTGCTTCGCCTTCTTGAGGGCCAGCACCGGGCACTTCTTGCAGCGCGGCTTCGACCGGCAGCACTTCTTCTTGACCTTGCCGGCCTTCATCAGCTTGCGCACGACCTTCCGCGGGTCGGCCGGCTTCTTGCCCACGCGCACGCACCTTCCGGAATCGGCGACGTTCACCGGGTTTCCACGTTAGGTCAGGCTAACCGACGTGGGGGCGTGGGGCCGCTCACAATGGGGTGGCAGGTATCCTGGGTGAGGTCCGCGTGTGACCAGAGCCGGTCACGGGATGCCTGACGGGCTTACGCGGCCATCCAACCCTTGAAGTTCAGGAGTTCTCGCGTGCCCGCAGTCACCGCTACCGTCGAAGCCGGCCGGCCGACCGGTAAGACCCGGCCCGACCTGCGCAACGTCGCGATCGTCGCCCACGTCGACCACGGCAAGACGACCCTCGTCGACGCGATGCTGCGCCAGTCCGGCGCCTTCGCCGAGCGGGCCGAACTCGTGGACCGGGTGATGGACTCGGGCGAGCTCGAGCGCGAAAAGGGCATCACGATCCTCGCGAAGAACACCTCGATCCACCGCCAGACGCCCGAGGGCTCGGTGACCATCAACGTCATCGACACCCCCGGCCACGCCGACTTCGGCGGCGAGGTCGAGCGCGGCCTGGCCATGGTCGACGGCGTCGTCCTGCTGGTCGACGCGTCCGAGGGTCCGCTCCCGCAGACCCGGTTCGTGCTGCGCAAGACCCTCGAAGCCGGCCTGCCGGTGATCCTGCTGGTCAACAAGACCGACCGCCCGGACGCCCGGATCGCCGAGGTCGTCGAGGAGACCCACGACCTGCTGCTCGAGCTGGCCAGTGACATCGAGAACGCCGACCACGACGCGATCCTCGACCTCCCGGTCGTCTACGCCTCCGCGCGCGCCGGCAAGGCGAGCCTGGAGCAGCCCGCCGACGGTGAGATCCCCGACAGCGAGGACCTCGCCCCGCTGTTCGACACCCTGCTCCGGCACGTGCCGCCGCCCGCCGCCGACCTCGACGCGCCGCTGCAGGCGCTGGTCACCAACCTCGACGCGTCGAACTTCCTCGGCCGCATCGCGCTGATCCGCATCCACGCCGGCAAGCTCCGCAAGGGCCAGACCGTGGCCTGGATGCGCGAAGACGGCACGGTGCAGAACGTCCGCATCTCCGAGCTGCTGGTCACCGAGGCGCTCACCCGCGTCCCGGCGACCGAGGCCAGCGCCGGTGAGCTCGTCGCCATCGCCGGTATCCCCGAGATCACCATCGGCGACACCCTGGCCGACTCCGAGACGCCGGTGGCGCTGCCCCGGATCACCGTCGACGAGCCCGCCATCTCGATGACCATCGGTGTCAACACCTCGCCGCTGGCCGGGCGCAACGGCGGCGACAAGGTCACCGCGCGGCTGGTCAAGGCCCGCCTCGACCAGGAGCTGATCGGCAACGTCTCGATCCGCGTCCTGCCGACCGAGCGCCCCGACACCTGGGAGGTCCAGGGCCGTGGCGAGCTGGCGCTGGCGATCCTCGTCGAGCAGATGCGCCGTGAGGGCTTCGAGCTGACCGTCGGCAAGCCGCAGGTCGTCACCCGGATCATCGACGGCAAGGTGCACGAGCCGTTCGAGCGCCTGTCGATCGACTCGCCGGAGGAGCACCTCGGTTCGATCACCCAGCTGCTCGCCTCGCGCAAGGGCCGCATGGAGCACATGGGCGGGCACGGCTCCGGCCGGCTCAAGCTCGACTACGTCCTCCCGGCGCGCGGCCTGATCGGCTTCCGCACCGACTTCCTCACCGAGACCCGCGGCACCGGCATCGCGAACCACGTGTTCGAGGGCTACTTCCCGTGGGCGGGCGAGATCCGCACCCGCCACAGCGGCTCCTTGGTCGCCGACCGCACCGGCCCCGTCACCGCGTACGCGATGATCCAGCTGGCCGACCGCGGCACCTTCTTCGTCGAGCCGGGCGCCGACGTGTACGCGGGCATGGTCGTGGGCGAGAACCCGCGCTTCGAGGACCTCGACATCAACATCACCAAGGAGAAGAAGCTGACCAACATGCGTCAGTCCTCCGCCGACGTGATGGAGACGCTGGCCCGCCCGCGCAAGATGGGCCTGGAAGAGGCGCTGGAGTTCTGCTCGGTCGACGAGTGCGTCGAGGTCGCACCCGAGGTCGTCCGGGTCCGCAAGGTCACGTTGGACGTCAACACCCGCGCGAAGGAGCGTTCGCGCGCGAAGAGCCGCGACAACGGCTGAATCGGTCGCGAAATCGCGTAAAAACCTCCCGGCGTATCGCGCCGGGAGGTTTTTGCATTGCCTGCCGGTCACCCTGGGTGGATAATCGACCGACGGGACGTCACGAATTCGCCGGTGCTTCTCCTTATATCTTTATAGGGGCATTCGCGGATTCGGCGCCTGGTGTTCACCACCGGTGGAACCCGTCCCGTGTCCCGGGCGTGTTCGTTCCGCCGTTCCGGAACGGTCCGGGAACCCGGACGGTCCTCCGCGCGTCCTTTTCCCTAGCGGCACCCCGGGGCGCCGGACCCGGCCGATCCGGGTACGGGAATCCCGGTTCCGGCCGTGGACGCGGTCGTGGGAGCATGGCTGACCCGATCGGGGAGATTCTGGGAGGAACGGGGGCGTGCGGGTGAATCGCAAGGCGGTGCCGGTACTGGCGCTCGCGGCCGTGCTGGTCACCTCCTGCTCGAACACCCCGCCACCGCCGGTGGTGTCCTCGTCGGTCCCGCCCGCGTCGACCACCGGGAAGACGCCGTCGCAGATCGTCGTCGGGGTCGACGACGTGCTCGGCGGGTACAACCCGCACAACCTCGCCGACTCCTCGCAGGTGACCTCCGCGCTGTCGCAGCTGCTGCTGCCCTCGGTGTTCCGCCAGAAGGACGACGGCAGCACCCAGCTCGACAAGAACCTGATGAAGTCCGCCGAGGTCGTCTCGCAGCAGCCGTTCGTGGTCGCCTACGAGATCCGGCCGGACGCGTCCTGGTCCGACGGCGCGCCCATCGCCGCCGAGGACTTCGACTACCTGCGCACCCAGATGCGCGACCAGCCTGGCGTCATCGGGCCGGCCGGCTACCGGCAGATCACCGACCTGCAGTCCCGCGAAGGCGGCAAGCGCGTCGAGGTCACCTTCGCCAAGCCGTACCCCGGCTGGCAGACGCTGTTCTCGGACCTGCTGCCCGCCCACCTGCTCAAGGACGCACCCGACGGCTGGCGCGGGGCCCTGGCCTCGAACTTCCCGGCCATCGCCGGCCCGTTCTCGATCAAGAGCCTGGACACCGCCCGCGGCGAGGTGATCCTCGAGCGCAACGAGCGCTACTGGGAGAAGCCCGCGGCGATCGACCGGATCGTGCTGCGCCGTTCGGACCAGAACACGCTGCTGGCCGCGCTGCGCAGCGGCAACGACCAGTTCGCCCTCGCCAGGACCACCGGCGACGAGCTGAAGCTGCTCGGCGAGCTCGGCCCGGCCGTGCAGCTGCACACCGTGGCCCGCCCGCTGGTCGCCGACGTGCTGCTGCGCCCGGTCAGCGCGACGCTCCACGACACGCAGGTCCGCGCCGGGGTGGCCGCGCTGATCGACCGGTCCAAGCTGATCACCGAAGGCGTCAACGGCGGCCCGTCGTCGCAGCTGCACGCCGACGCGCAGGTGACGGCGCCGTCGGTGAAGGGGTACGCCGCGACCATCCCGCCCGGCCCGCCCACGGCGCCCGACGTCGCCAAGGCCGAGGAGTCGCTGAAGGCGGCCGGCTACACCAAGACCGCGGGCACCTGGCGCAAGAACGGCAAGGCGCTTTCGCTGGTCATCGCCTCGCCCGGCACCCAGGAGCCGTACGCGACGATCGCCAAGGAGCTCACCAGCCAGCTCACCGCGCAGGGCGTCGAGGTCAACGCGATCACGCCGCAGCCGCGCGACCTGTTCAGCGGCCTGCTCGCGATGCCGGTCACCGCCGGGGTCCAGCAGCCGGCCGGCGACTCCGCGGGCAACGTCGGCATCGACATCGCGGTCGTGCCGCAGGCCGTCGGCGGCGACACGGCGTCGGTGCTCGCGTCGACCTTCGGCTGCCGCCCCGAGCAGACGGCGTCGGGGACGGACCCGGCGAAACCCGTCGTTCCGGGCAATTCGGCGGGGTTCTGCGATGCGGCGCTGCAGCCGTCGATCGACGCGGCGCTCTCCGGCTCGACCCCGATCGCCGAAGCGCTGACCACCCTGGAGCCTGAACTTTGGCGCCAGAACGTGGTGATTCCGCTGTTCCAATTGGCTGACACCCTCGCGATCGGTTCGGGCATCTCGGGCGTAACCCCAGGTCCTCCGATGGTGGGCCCGTTCGGGTCGGCCGTGAACTGGACTCGCGGCCCGAAGTAATCGCTCGGCTACGCATTCAGTACTACCGGGTGATCTTGACGCACGCCTTCGAGTGGGAGTTGGTGAATCCGTGAGGTAACCGTCGTATTTCTGGATGTCGGCTGGAAGTCACCCTTTGGTCACGATCGACCCTGAACTGGTGACTGTCGGTGCTTTTCCTTTCTAGCGTGCTCCCGCAGTGCGCCAGTTGAGTGTCGCTTGGCGTGTCGTAGGCTCCGGCACCAAACCGGAGCGGTGTGGGTCCTTGTCACAATTCAAGGACTCAGTGCTAGGAGGGCACACTTCATGAGGAGAACCAAAGCAGTCTCCGCCTTGTCGCTCGTCGCAGGCGCCTCGCTGCTGCTGAGCGCCTGCAGCGGCGGCGATTCGGGCTCGGGTAGCACCGACACGAACGGGTCGTCGACCGACGTCAAGGCGATGGCGGTCGGCAAGGCCGAGCAGGGTGACTCGTTCAAGCTCGCGGACGTCAAGGGCTGGGACGGCACGGTCACGGTCGGGATCGACGACGGGTACTCGGGGTACAACAACCAGACCCCGGACACCAACAGCTCGTACAACACCTACATCTTGACCGCCGTCCTCGAAGACTCGTTCGTCCTCGACGGCAACAACAAGGTGCTGCTCAACAACGACATGTTCGACTCGGTCGACGTGACCTCCAAGGACCCGCAGGTCGTCACGTACAAGATCAAGCCGAACCAGAAGTGGTCGGACGACGCCCCCTTCGACTGCAAGGACCTGTACCTCAACTGGCTGTCGCAGAACGGCACGGCGAAGGGCACGGACGGCAAGAACCCGTTCAACGCCGCTTCGACGACCGGCTACGACAAGATCAAGACGGCCACCTGCAAGGACGCCCTGACCTTCGAGACGGACTACAGCGAGCCGTACCTCGACTACAAGGGTCTGTTCAGCGGCGTCTCGATCCTGCCGGCGCACGTCCTCGAGAAGGGGACCGGCATCGCGGACATCACCAAGCTCGCGCCGACCGGTGACCCGGCCCAGCTCTCCAAGGCCGGCGACTTCTGGACGAACAAGTGGAAGGGCTTCGACAAGGCGCTCATGCCGGCCTCCGGCCCGTACATGATCGACTCGTTCGACGCGAACCAGAAGTCCGTCACGCTCGTGAAGAACCCGAAGTGGTCGGGCGGCAAGGGTGGCCCCGCCAAGATCGTCGTCCGGGCCATGGAAGACACCAAGGCCATGGCGACCGCGCTGCAGAACGGCGAGATCGACGTCGCGGCGTCGACCCAGCCGGACGCCACCGCGGCCACCACGATGAAGGGCCTCGCCCCGCAGGGCGTGACCTACGGCTCGGCCCCGCAGCTCACCTACGAGCACCTTGACCTGCAGTTCAACCGCATGTTCAAGGACGACGCGCTGCGCAAGGCGTTCTTCGAGTCGGTCGACCGCAAGGCGATCACCGACAAGCTGCTCAAGGAAGTCCAGGCCGACGCGGCTCCGCTGAACTCGGTCGTGTTCTTCCAGGGTGAAGAGGGCTACACCGACCTCTACGGCAGCAAGGCCGGCCTGGGCGCCGACGCCGCGGCCAAGACCCTGACCGACGCCGGTTGGGTCAAGGGTGGCGACGGCATCTTCGCCAAGGGCGGCCAGCGGGCTTCGTTCAAGATCACGCACAACCAGAACGCCCGCCGCAGCCAGACCGTCGAGATCATCATCTCGCAGGCCAAGGCGGCCGGTATCGAGGTCAAGGACGAGACCGACGCCAACTTCCTCAAGGGTGGCCGCGTCTCGACCGGTGACTACGACATCGCGCTGTTCGGCTGGTCCTCGGCGCCGTTCAAGTCGCAGTCGCGTTCGATCTACGTCTGCCCGAACGACGGCGGTGACCAGAACTACCAGAACCTCTGCGACCAGAAGATCGACGACGCGTTCAACACGGCCGTGAAGGCGACCGACGAGACCGTCAAGACGCAGAGCTACCAGGCCGCCGACAAGGCGATCGCGGACAAGTATGCGACCCTGCCGCTGTTCCAGACGCCGAGCATGTGGGCGTTCAAGGGCATCGACCGCGTGTACATGCAGTCCTACAACGGTGTCCTGTGGAACGCCGGCGAGTGGGAAAAGAAGTAAGCAGGGCCTAGCCCCGCAGCTTCTTTCCCCTCGTTCCAGATGACCTGGGAGGTACCGGGGCCCGGCCACGAGCCGGGCCCCGGTACCCACCGGAAGTAGCTGTTGACCGTAGGGTTACCGCCACTACGGTAGACAACCGGGTAGCGGTCCAGCGCACTTCTGACGACCAGGCCCGGATGAGGAGCAGTTCGTTGAACCTGGTGATCTACATCCTTCGCCGTCTGGCGATATCGATTCCCGTCCTCCTGGTCGGGACCTTTTTGTCGTTCGTGATGGTCGCCGCCACCGGTGACCCGCTCGGCGAGCTTCGCCACAACCCGCAGCTGAGCAAGGAAGCGATCGACGCGCTCTCCCACAAGCTGGGCCTGGACCAGGGCATCGTGCCGCGGTACTTCAGCTGGCTCGGCGACTTCCTGTCGGGTGACTGGGGCACGTCCATCGCGCAGGGCAACGCGCTGCAGCCGGTCGCGCCGAAGGTGCTGGCCGCGTTCGGCGTCACGTTCAAGCTGGTCGTCGGGGCCGAGATCCTCGCGCTGATCATCGGCATCATCGTCGGCGTGCTCGCCGCGGTGAAGCAGTACTCGATCGTCGACTACCTCGCCACCACGCTGGCCTTCCTGCTGTTCTCGATGCCGATCTTCTGCATCGCGATCGTGTTGAAGAACTACGCGATCGAGATCAACGGCTGGGTTCGCGATCTCGGCCTGCAGGACGTCCTCGGCAATCCATGGCTACGCACGACCAGCCCGGAACAGCTGAAAACGGACGGCGTCGGCGACTTCATAACCAGCACGATCGGCGCCTACCTGCTCCCGACGCTGTCGATCATGGCGATCAGCTTCGCCGCGTACAGCCGGTTCCAGCGGGCCTCGATGCTCGAGGTCATGGGCTCGGACTACGTGCGCACCGCGCGGGCCAAGGGCCTCGCGAACGGCCGGGTCATCTTCCGGCACGCGTTCCGCAACGCCCTGATCCCCGTCACGACGCTGTTCTCGGTGAACTTCGGGTCGGTGCTCGCCGGCGCGATCATCACCGAAACGGTGTTCAACTGGCACGGTATGGGCACATTGCTGGTGGAAGCCGTCAACAAGAACGACACTCAGGTGATGATGGGCTGGCTCGTGGTCATCGCCACCAGCGTGATCGTCGCCAACCTGATCGCCGACCTGGTGTACGGCATCCTGGACCCGAGGATTCGCGTTGGCTGACTTGAACTCCCTTCTCGCGAGCGAGACCGCGACCAAGGACGGAACGCTCCCGCCGGAAGCGCTGCCCGAACCCCGGAGCCAGGGCAAGCTGGTGCTCCGGAAGTTCCTGCACCACAAGCTGGCCATGGCGTCGACCGCGGTGCTGCTGCTGATCATCGTGCTCAGCATCCTGCTGCCGCTCTTCTGGAAGCACAGCTACGAGGACAGCTCCTTCCCGTCCTTCGCGAAGCCGAACGGCGACTTCCCGCTGGGCACCACGCAGGTCGGCAAGGACATGGTGTCGCAGATCCTGCGCGGCACCCAGTTCTCGCTGCTGATCGCCCTCACGGTGTCGATCCTGTCGACCGTCGTCGGCGTCGTGCTGGGTGCGCTGGCGGGCTACCTGCGCCGGTTCACCGACTCGGCGATCTCGCGGGTGACGGACCTGTTCCTGATTATCCCGCAGATCGCCGCGGCGGCCATCCTGGCGAAGGTGTTCGGGAGCGGCTCCTGGTACATCGTCGCGCTGGTGCTGGCGTCGTTCGGCTGGATGCAGATCGCCCGGATCACCCGCGCCGAAGCGATGTCGCTGTCCCAGCGTGAGTTCGTCGACGCGGCGCGCGCTTCGGGTGCCGGCACGTTCCGGATCATCTTCAAGCACCTGGTGCCGAACATGGTCGGCAGCATCACCGTCAACGCGACCCTCGCGGTCGCGCAGGCCGTGCTGGCGGAAGCCGCGCTGTCGTTCATCGGCCTCGGTGTCCAGCTGCCGGACACCTCGCTCGGCCGCGTCATCCTGGAGAACTACGCCCAGCTGCAGACGCGGCCGGCGCTGTTCTTCGGGCCGTTCATCGTGCTCGTGCTGATTTCACTGACGATCAACTTCATCGGTGACGGTCTTCGCGACGCCTTCGACCCGCGTCAGCGGAGAATGAAGGCCTGAACGCGTGACGCGGGGGTGACCGGTTCCGGTCGCCCCCGCGTCCGTTTTCGCGCGGGGATCGCCGGACCTGGGGGTTTCGGATGAATCTCGTGCTCTACGTGTTCCGCCGGCTGACCATCTCCGTCCCGGTCCTGCTGATCGGCACGTTCCTCTGCTTCGTCATGGTCGCCAACACGGGCGACCCGCTCGGCGAGCTGCGCAGCAAGCCCGGCATCAACCTCCAGGCGATCGCCGACACCGAGCACAAGCTGGGCCTGGACCAGGGCGTCTTCGCCCGGTACTTCACCTGGCTCGGCCACTTCCTCAGCGGCGACTGGGGCATTTCCATCGCGCAGGGCAACGCGCTCCAGCCGGTCGCCCCGAAGGTGCTGGCGGCGTTCCGCGTGACGCTCGAACTGGTGCTGGCGGCGTCGGTGCTGGCCCTGATCTTCGGCGTCCTGGTCGGGGTCCTCGCCGCGGTCAAGCAGTACTCGCTCTGGGACTACCTCGCCACGACGCTGGCGTTCCTGATGTTCTCGATGCCGATCTTCTGCATCGCCATCGTCCTCAAGGGCTACGCGATCCAGCTCAACGGCTGGGTGCGGCAGCTGGGCCTGGCCGACGTCCTCGGCAACCCGTGGCTGCGCACGACGAGCCCGGAGAGCCTCTCGGCGACCGGAGTGGGCGACGCGCTCGCGAAGTACGTCGGCGCGTTCCTGCTGCCGACGCTGTCCATCATGGCCATCACGTTCGCCGCGTACAGCCGATTTCAGCGTGCGTCGATGCTGGAGGTCCTGGGCGCCGATTACGTGCGCACAGCGCGCGCCAAGGGCGTCTCGAACAGCCGCGTGATCTGGCGGCACGCGTTCCGCAACGCGCTGATTCCGGTGATGACGCTGTTCTCGGTCAACTTCGGCGCCACGGTGACGGGCGCGATCATCACGGAGACGGTCTTCAACTGGCACGGCATGGGCACGCTGCTGGTGGAGGCGGTCAACAAGAACGACCCCCAGGTGCTGATGGGCTGGCTGGTGGTGATCGCGGCGAGCGTCGTGGTGGCGAACCTGCTGGCCGACCTGATGTACGGGATCCTCGACCCCCGCATCCGGGTGGGCTAGCAGCGCCCCAATGTGGCCTTCGGTGCTTTGAACGCACCCAAGGCGGCCTTCGGTGCGTTGAACGCACCCAAGGCCGCCTTGGGGCGCTCGGTCAGTCGGCGACCGGGGCCAGCTTGCCGGCCTCCCAGGCCGCGCGGCGCTCGGCCTGCAGCACCGGGTCCGCGACCGGCGCCGCCGACAGCAGGCGGCGCGTGTAGTCCTGCTGCGGCGAGTGCAGCACCTGGTCGCGCGTGCCGATCTCGACCAGCTTGCCGTGCTGCATCACCGCGACGCGGTCGGCGAGCAGGTCGACCACCGCCAGGTCATGGCTGATGAACAGGCACGCGAACTGCAGCGACTGCTGCAGGTCGAGGAACAGGTCCAGCACGCGGGCCTGCACCGACACGTCCAGCGCCGACGTCGGCTCGTCCGCGATCAGCAGCGCCGGGTCCAGGGACAGCGCCCGGGCGATCGCCACGCGCTGGCGTTGGCCGCCCGAAAGCTCGTGCGGGTAGCGGTTCATGTAGTGCCCGCCCAGCTCGACCTTGTCGAGCAGCGACCGCACGCGGGCCGACAGCTCCTTGCCGCCCAGCACCTTGTGCAGCACCATCGGCTCGGCGATGGACTCGCCGATCGTCATCTTCGGGTCCAGAGTGGACGCCGGGTCCTGGAACACGATCGCGAAGTACCGGCGAAGCGGGCGAAGCTCCTTCGCCGACATCTTCGTGATGTCCCTGCCCGCGATCGCGATCGTGCCCTCGGTCGCCCGGAGCAGGCCGACAGCGCAGCGGCCGACGGTCGTCTTGCCCGAGCCGGACTCGCCCACCAGGCCGACGATCTCGCCCTTGGCGATGGTCAGCGAGACGTCGTCCACCGCGCGGTTCTTGGTCTGGCCGCGGCGGCCGGGGTACTCGAGCACCAGGTTCTTGATCTCGAGGGCCGGTGCGGCCTCCTCGATCACGGCCTCCAGCTCGGCGTCGGCGAGCCGGATCTCCTCGGCGATCCTGGCCGCCTCGGTGCTGTCGGAGGTGATCCCGGTGTCGTCGAGCAGGCGGCGCCCTTCCGGGCGCTGGCCGAGCACCGGCACCGCGGCCAGCAACCGCCGGGTGTAGTCCTCCTTCGGCGACGCGAACAGCTCGCGGGACGGGGCCTCTTCGACGATCTCGCCCTGGTACATCACGATGACGCGGTCGGCCATGTCGGCGACGACGCCCATGTCGTGGGTGATCAGCACGATCGCGGTGTCGAGGGTGTCGCGCAGCTTGCGCAGCAGGCCCAGGATCTCCGCCTGCACCGTGACGTCGAGCGCGGTGGTCGGCTCGTCGGCGATGATGACCTTCGGGTCGCAGGAGATCGCCATGGCGATGACGACGCGCTGGCGCAGACCGCCCGACAGCTGGTGCGGGTACTGCTTGAACCGCAGTTCCGGGTTCGGGATGCCGACCATGTCGAGCAGCTCGACCGCGCGGCGGTCGGCGGCGGCCTTCGAGATCTCCTGGTGCGAGCGCAGGGCCTCGCGCAGCTGCCAGCCGACCGTGTAGACCGGGTTCAGCGCGGTCATCGGCTCCTGGAAGATCATCGCGACCTGGTTGCCGCGGATCTTCTGCATGTCCTTCTCTTTGAGATCCGCCAGGTTGCGCTCGCCGAGGCGCAGCTCGCCGGCGATCCTGCTGGTCTTGGGCAGCAGACCCAGCACCGACATCGACGTGACGGACTTGCCGGACCCGGACTCCCCGACCACGGCGACGATCTCGCCCGGCTTGACGTCGAAACCGATGCCCTTGACGGCGTTCACGACGCCGTCCTCGGTCTGGAACGACACGCTCAGATCGGAGATCGACAAGACCGATCCGGACACGCCGGCGACGTCCGCCGAAGTTGCTTCAGTGCTCACCAAGATGCCCTTCGTGGGGGTACAGACGATCGCGACGCGGCGGTCGCGACTCGCGCGAGGATAACCGAGGGTGTCCCCGACGAAGGTCGGAGCACGGGAATTACGCTCAACCCGTGATCTCCCCGGTACCGCGCAGGCTGCTGCTCGTCCACGCCCATCCAGACGACGAGAGCATCACCACCGGCGCCACGATCGCACGTTACGCCGCCGAAGGTACCGAAGTGACCGTCGTGACCTGCACGCTCGGCGAAGAGGGCGAGATCATGGCCGGCCTGCCCGAGCTGGCGGGGCTGGGCGCCTGGGCGGCCGACCAGCTGGGCGGCTACCGCGTCGCCGAGCTGACGGCCGCGTGCGCCGCGCTGGGGGTGTCACGACATCGTTACCTGGGCGGGATCGGCCGCTGGCGCGATTCGGGCATGGCGAACACGCCGTCGGCGTCGCACCCGCGGGCGTTCACCGGCGGGAGCGCCGAAGAGCAGGCCGCGCAGCTCGCGGAGATCCTCGACGAGGTGCGCCCCCAGGTCGTCGTCACCTACGACTCCTTCGGCGGCTACGGCCATCCCGACCACATCCGTGCCCACGAGATCACGATGGCGGCGGCGCCCCGCGCGGAGTCGGTGGCGCGGGTGTTCCACACCGTCACTTCGAGTGACGCGATGCGCACCGGGCTGGCCGCGCTGCGGGCCGTCGAGCGGGAGCACCGCGTGCCGGCCGACGACGAGCTGCCGGTGACGCCGGACGAGGAGATCACGACGAAGCTCGACGTCGCCGCGTACGTCCCGGCGAAGCTGGCGGCCCTGCGCGCGCACGCGACGCAGCTGGCCGTGGTCGACGGCGACGTCCCGTACTTCGCGCTGACGAACGAGCTGGCCCAGCCGATCCCGGCGCACGACTCCTTCGTCCTGGCCCACGGGCCGGCCGAGGGTGCGGCGGACGACCTGTTCGGCGGGCTGTGACGTGCCGGAGCCGTTGACCTGGGAACAGCGGCTGATCCTGGCGCTGCTCGCCGTGGACACGGTGCTGCTGGCCGTGCTCGAGCTGTTCTTCCTGCCGCTGCGGATCGGGGTCGTGCCGCTGCCGGTGACGGTCGTCGTCGGCGCCGTCACGACGCCGTGGCTGGTGTCGACGACGGCGAAGCTGGTGCGGCCGGGGCTTTCGTGGGTACCCCTGGCGGTGTGGGTGGTCGTCGTGTTCGGGTTCGGCCTGCTGGGCCCGGGCGGCGACCTGGTGCTGATCCAGGACTGGCGCGCGCTGGTGCTGCTCGGCGCGAGCGCGCTGCCGGGCGCGCTGGTGCTCGGCGGCGGGCTGGGCCGGGCCGCCGTGGGAAGGAGCCCGGGACGTGGGTGAAGCGATCTCCGACCGCCAGGTCGTGGCCGTGCTGCGGCCGTTCGTGCGGGCGTGCGGGCCGATGCTCGACGCGCTGCGCGAGTCCGACCCGTTCGGCCTGCAGGCGCGAGCGGGGGACGACTTGGCCGAGGTCGAGTCCGGCCTCAAGGCGAAGCTGATCCACGGCGTGACGTCGGTGAAGGTGCCCGGCACGGCCGCGTGGGCGCGGATGACGGGCTACGACCGGTCGAGCTGGTGGATGAACCGCGTCGGCCGCTTCACGGCGCTGCTGACGTCGATCCCGGGCCTGGGCGGCGCGCTGGCCGACCGGCTGCCCGTGCAGGACACGCTGGGGGCGGCGTCGCAGGGACTGCTGCTGTGCGCGATCGCGGGTGAGTACGGCGTGACGGACGTCGGAACGCGGGTGCAGCTCATCGCGTCGGTGCTGTTCGAGCGCGAGATCGACGCCGACCTCGCGGCAGGCAAGCACCCGGAGCACGACGAAGCCGCGGAGGCGGACGAAGCGGCGAAGCTGACCGAAGAGCTGACAGCGTCGGAGAAGAAGCACGGCAAAGCGACGGTGAAGGCGGCGGCCGGCACCCTGTGGCGCCTCGGGCGCGGGCTGCTCGGGATCACGGGCGAGCTGGAGAAGCGGCCGCGCGGGAACTTCCTGCACCGGGCGATCGGGATGCTGCCGGTGGTCGGCGCGGCGGCGGACTACTTCGGCGAGCGGTCGGGGTTGCGGGAGGTCTGGAAGCGGGCCCACGTGTGGCTGACCGAGCACCGCACCTGATCTTCCCGCCCTGAGTGCGATCTCCGCGCGACGCCGTTTCCCGGCGATCCTGCCGAAGGTGGCCGGAAGGGCAGGTTCGCGCTGCACGTGATCTTCCCGTGCGGCGCCCCGCTCAAACCTCAGTTCCAGAACTGGAAGACGCTGAACCCGATCTGCGCACCGTCCACATAGCCGCCGAACGCGCCGAAGATCGCGTACGAGCCTTCCCACAGGGCGGTGTTCGCCGGGCGGAAGAACCACAGGATCGCGAACAGGGCGATCGGCGCCCACGGGCGCAGTTTGGCCCCGAGTTCGCGCGCCCGCGGCGGGAGGTACGGCTCGATCGCGCCCCAGCCGTCGAGGCCCGGGATCGGGAGGATGTTGAGGATGAACGTCACGACCTGCAGCAGGGCCAGGTAGGAGATCGCGATCACCAGGCCGCCGGCCATCGGGATCAGCGCGACCACCAGGGCCAGCGCCGCGCCGACCGCGAGGTTGCTCAGCGGCCCGGCCAGCGACACCCACGACGACGTCCCGCGCGACTTCAGCGCGCCGCGGTTGATCCACACCGCGCCGCCCGGGAGCGGGATGCCGCCGATGATCAGGAAGATCAGCGGCAGGATGATCGAGAGGACGGGGTCGGTGTACTTCCGCACGTCGAGGGTCAGGTAACCCTTGTGGGCGACGCTGTAGTCGCCGCCGCGGTAGGCGACCATCGCGTGGCCGAACTCGTGCAGCGACAGCGAGGCCACCCAACCGGCGGCGACGAAGATCACGACGCCGGCGATGAGCAGCGGGTCGCGGTCGCGGACGAAAACGGTGTTGATGTCACCGAACGCGGCCATCGCGCCGCCGGCGACGGTGAGCGCGAGGATGCCGAGGAAGATCGGGCTGGGACGCACTGCTGACTTCTGCACGCTTCCAGTCTTCCGTATGCCCGGTGTGAAGTTACCGGCGTGTCCCCTTGCGCGATCCGGCCGGAACGTCCCCCGAACTCGCTACTCCGCTTGACCTGACCGCACTACACGGGTGTAATCACAGTGATGTCATTCGTCGTCGAGGGGACGGCGAGTGTCGTTTCACCACCGCCAGCCTGGGGAGTGCTAGGGAGCGAGGAGGCGGACGTGCGGTTGGAAGCCGATGGTAAGGAATGGGGGCACGTCATGGGTTGGGGCGAGATCCCGGAGCAGGCTCTGGGAGATCTCACCGAGCTCATCGATGCCACCGAGGAAGAGCAGGATTGGCAGGAACGCGCCCTGTGCGCGCAGACGGACCCGGAGGCGTTCTTCCCCGAGAAGGGCGGTTCCACCCGTGAAGCCAAGCGGATCTGCCTGGGCTGCGAGGTCAAGGACGAGTGCCTTGAGTACGCGCTGGCCAAGGACGAACGCTTCGGCATCTGGGGCGGTCTGTCCGAGCGGGAGCGCCGGAAGCTGAAGAAACGCGTCGTTTGAGGGGGAGTCACCGGTGATGCGAGGCGTCACCGGTGATTCCACGAGGTGAACACTCGGCGTGGGTTCACCATCGGGTGACGGACCGGGGCCGTAGGGTGGCCGCACCGATCCGCCGCCTGATCTGGAGCGTTCGTTGCCCCGCACCGCCGCGCCGCCCGTCCTGCGCACCGCGCCCGTTCTGGCCATTGTGGTCTGTCACAACGGCGAAAACTGGCTGCCGCTGGCGCTTTCTTCGTTGCGCCGCAGCACTGTCCGGCCCCGGCACGTGCTCGCCGTGGACACCGGTTCCACCGACGCGACCCCGCGGCTGCTCGCCGAAGCCGCCGAGGATCCCGGCCCGGACGCGACCCCCGTGCTCTCCGGCGTCATCACACTTCCGGGTGACACCGGCTTCGCCGCCGCGGTCGCCGGAGCCGTCGAGCACGCCACCGAGCGCTGGGGCGACCCCGGTGCGTGGCTGTGGCTGCTGCACGACGACTGCGCGCCCGAGCCCGACTGCCTCGACGAACTCCTGCGCGTCGCCACCAAAACCCCGTCGGCGACCGTGCTCGGCTCGCTGGGCCTCGACTGGACCGACCCGCGGCTGATCGTCGAAGCGGGCCTGTCCACCGACGCGTCCGGCCACCGCCAGCAGGTCGCCGCGCTCGGCGACGAGCCGGCCGAAGTGCTCGCCGTGCCCAGCGCGGGCTCGCTCGTGCGCCGCGACGCCTGGGACGAGCTCGGCGGCTTCGACCCCGATTTCCCGTTGCTGCGCGAGGATCTCGACTTCGGCTGGCGCGCGAACGCCGCCGGCGGACTCGTCCTCTCGGTGCCGACCGCGCGGGTGCGGCACGCGCGCGCCGTCACCACCGGGCAGCGCGCGGCGGATGCCGTCGCCGCCCCGCTCGCGGCCGCGAACCGCGCTCACGGGCTGCGGGTGTTCCTCGTGAACTGCTCGCCGTTTTCCTTCTGGCTGGGGATGATCCGGCTCCCGCTGCTCTCCCTCCTGCGCGCGCTCGTGTTCGTCCTGCTGCGCCGCACCGGGGAAGCGCGCGCCGAGTTCGCCGCCGCGACGTACCTCCTCAGTGGACGCGGCGGATTGCGCGCCGCCCGCGCCCGCCGACGGCGGAATCCGCGGCCGGGCACGGTTCGCGGGCTCTTCACCGGACGCGTGACGCGGCTGCGCAACGCCGTCCGCGCGGGCGTCGTCGGGCTCGTCCGCCGCGGCGTCGAGGAAGACGTCGCGCTCGGCCGCGTGCCCGAGACCGTCGAAACCGAGTCGGCGTGGGTGACGCCGGAAGCGCTCGACGCGCGCGAGACCCGTCCGGTCGGGCCGGACGCGCTGCCCGCCGGCGCCCTGCGCGGGCTCAGCTCGCGGGGGAACGGGCTGCGCAAGCCGGGCACGCTCGTCGCCGTCGCGCTGCCGGAAACCCCGGCGCCCGAACCGGTCTCCGAGTCCGCCGAAGAAGTACCGGCCGCGGTCGAAGAGCCGGAACTCGTCTTCGTCGAGGTGAACCGGCGGCGCGTGCTCGCGGCGACGATCTTCGCGCCGCCGGTGGTGCTGCTCGTGGTGATGACCGCGCTGGGGCTGGTGGTCAACCGCGCCCGGCTCGGCCTCGACCTCGTCGGCGGCAAGCTGCTGCCGGTCGGCGGGCTCGGCGAACTCTGGACGTCGTACCTGACGCCGTGGCACGCGGTCGCCGGCGGCACCGGCGCGCCCGCGTCGGCGACGCTGCCGGTGCTCGGCACGCTCGGCGCGGTGTTCGCGCCGATCGGCGGCCCGGCCGCGCTGGTGGCGATCCTGCTCCTCGGCGACATCCCGCTGGCGGCGCTGAGCGCGTACGCGGCGACGCGCCGGCTGCGCGTGCGCCGGTGGGTCCGCGCGGTCGTCGCCGCGACCTACGCGCTGCTGCCCGCCGCGACCTCCGGCGTGGCGCAGGGGCGGCTCGACGTCGTCGTGGTGCACCTCGTGCTGCCGCTCGTGGCCGCGGGCCTCGCCGGGCTGCTGGTCCGGGCGGACACGCGGTGGCTGCACGTTTCGGCGCTCTCGGCGTTCGGGGTGGCGCTGCTCGGCGCGTTCTCGCCGCTGGCGCACGGGCTCGCGCTCGCCGGGCTGCTGATCGGCTTCGTGGTGCTGCCCGCGCCGACCGGGCTGGCGCGGCGGATCGCGTCGGTCGGCATCGTGGTGCTGCTGCCGCTGGCGTTGCTGCTGCCGTGGCCGACGGTCCTGCTGCGGCACCCGGAGCTGCTGGTGCAGGGGCTCGGCGGCGCGGCTTCGACGGTGTCCGGCACCGACCTGGCCGGGCTCGACCCGGGCGGGCCGGGCGCGTGGCCGATCGGCGTCGCGGTGATCGCGGCGGCGTTGGTGGCGCTGGTCGTCCGCCCGACGAAGCTCTCCGCCGGCGGCCTCGCGCTGGCCGCCCTGGGCGCGGGCGGGCTGGTCCTGGTGCGCCTGGTGACGGCGACGCCGATGCCGGGTGGAGCACCCGCGCACGGCTACGCGGGTGTGCCGCTGCTGATCGTCGGCGCCGGGCTGTTGTGGGTCGTGCTCGGCTCATGGCGGCGCGGCGGCTCGGCCGGCGTGCCGTCGCCGTGGCTGCCGAAGGTGTTCGCGATCGCCGGGGCCGGGGTGTTCCTCGCGCTGGCGGCCGGCGCGGTGGTCGTCGGCGGCCAGGGACCGCTGCGGGCCGGCGACCGGCCTTCCCTCGCGCCGGAGGTTTCGGCGGAGGTGTCCGCGTCCGGCCGGTCGGTGCTGGACATCGCGCCGGACGCGACCCGGCAGATCAGCGGCCGCCTGCCCCACTACGGCGACGACGAACTGGCCCCGACGCCCGGAACTCCCGCCCGGCTGGCTTCCTGGCGCCGGGATCTGGGCCAGGGCGACGCGGGGGCGGTCCAGCGCGCGTTCGCCGCCGCGGCCGCCGCGGGGGTGCAGTTCGTGGTGCTGCCCGCCGGGGTCGACCCGCAGGCGTACGTGCCGCTCGCCAAGGACCTGGTTTCGGTGGCGGCCCCGACGTCCGACGGCCGCGGCGTGCTGCGCCTGCTCCCGCCGGCCGGACAGGTGATCTTGATCTCGCCGGAGCAGGCGAAGGCGGCGGTGACGGGCGGCGGCGCGCCCGGGAACGCGCCGGGCGTGGCGCCGGTCCAGGCGGGGCTGCCGGACGTGCGGGTCCGGGTGTCCGACGGGCCGACCGGGCGGCTGCTGGTGCTCGCGGCGGAGCAGGAAGCGGGCTGGAAGGCGTCGGTGGGCGGCAAGAGCGTGCCGATCGTGCCGGCCTGGAGACACCAGGTGGCGGTGTCGGTGCCGCCGACGTCGTCCGAGGTGACGCTGGAGTTCCCGGGGACGGAACGGAACCTGCTGCTGCTCGCTCAGCTGGCGGCGGTGCTGTTCACGCTGCTGACGGCGGTCCCGGCCCGGCGCCGCCCCTGAGTTTCCAACGCCCCAATGTGGCCTTGGGTGCGTTCAACGCACCGAAGGGCCCCTTGGGTGCGTTCAACGCACCGAAGGCCACATTGGGGCGCTCGGGTCACTCGCCTTCGATGACGTCCGGTTCCACGCCGAGGTACCCGGCCACCTGCTCGACCAGCACGTCGTGCACCAGATCCGCCAGCTCCGACGGATCCTTCGCGCGAGCCTCGAGCGGCCGCCGGTAGAGCACGATCCGCGCCCGCGTCGGCAGCCCGGTCCGGTCCACGCCCGCCGGCACCAGCCGCGACAGCGGCACCGCGCCGTCGTGCAGCACGCCGTCGGACGGCGCCCGGCCGTTCTCCCGGACCTCGGGCACGTCGTCGACCGCCACGTCGAGCTTCGTCAGCTCGTGGCGCCACCGGGCCTCGATCGGCTCCAGCGCGTCGAGCACCAGCGCGTCGAACCGCTCCGCGCGGCTCGCGGCGGCGGGCAGGGTCGCCGGGTACAGCGTCCCGCGCAGGCCCCGGCCGTGCCGGTCCCGTCGCGAGCGCCGCCGCTGTCGGTAGTCACGAGCCGTCGCCACCCCGGAAGTCTATGCGGTCGGCGCGTCCCAGCGCGTGTCGCTCCTACTAGCTTGCGGCGACGCGCTATCGTTTCGGATCGTGCGAAGCGTACGGAAGTGTTCGCGTACCGGCTGTCTCGAGCCGGCTGTGGCCACGCTGACGTATGCCTACAGCGACTCGACCGCCGTCGTCGGCCCCCTGGCCACCGCCTCGGAGCCGCACTCGTACGACCTCTGCGAAGCCCACGCGCTGCGGCTGACCGTCCCCAAGGGCTGGGAAGTCGTCCGCCACGAAGGCGCCTTCGCCGCGCCCGACCCGTCGGCCGACGAGTTGACGGCGCTGGCCGAGGCTGTGCGCGAGGCCGGCCGCCCCGGCAAACCGGCCCCCGCGCCCGAGCCCGAGGGCCCCTCCGGGCGCCGTGGGCACCTGCGCGTCCTCCCCGGTCGCGCCTGAGCGCGTAACCCACCACCACCGCCGGTAGGCTTTCCGCGCGGCGCAGCGGGCGCCGGGACGACTAATCGCGGGGAGACGGCGTGCCAGACCTTTCGGGCATCGTGAAGGCCTACGACATTCGCGGCGTGGTCGGCGAGCAGCTCGACGCGGACCTCGTCCGCGACTTCGGCGCCGCGTTCGCCCTGCTCATCAAGCCGGAAGCGCCGGCCGTGGTGATCGGGCACGACATGCGCGACTCGTCGCCGGGCCTGGCGGCGGCCTTCGCCGAGGGCGTCACCTCGCAGGGCCTCGACGTCGTGAGCATCGGACTGGCCAGCACCGACCAGCTCTACTTCGCCTCGGGTTCGCTGAACCTGCCGGGCGCGATGTTCACCGCGAGCCACAACCCGGCCAAGTACAACGGCATCAAGATGTGCCGCGCCGGTGCCTCCCCGGTCGGCCAGGACACCGGGCTCGCCGAGATCCGCGACACGATCGAGCAGGGCGTGCCCGGCTTCGAGGGCCAGCGCGGCAGCGTGTCCGAGCGGGACGTCCTCGCCGACTACGCCGCCTACCTGCGCAACCTTGTCGACCTGTCGGGCAACCGGCCGCTGAAGGTCGTCGTCGACGCCGGCAACGGCATGGGCGGCCACACCGTCCCGACCGTCTTCGACGGGCTCCCGATCGACGTCGTCCCGATGTACTTCGAGCTCGACGGCAGCTTCCCGAACCACGAGGCCAACCCGCTCGACCCGGCGAACATCGTCGACCTGCAGGCGAAGGTGCGCGAGGTCGGCGCGGACGCGGGCGTCGCCTTCGACGGCGACGCCGACCGCTGCTTCATCGTCGACGAGCGCGGCGAGCCGGTTTCGCCGAGCGCGATCACCGCGCTGGTCGCCGTCCGCGAGCTGGTCAAGGACCCGGGCGGCACGGTCATCCACAACCTGATCACGTCCAAGGGCGTGCCGGAGATCGTCTCCGAGCACGGCGGCAGGCCGGTCCGCACCCGCGTCGGCCACTCGTTCATCAAGGCCGAGATGGCCCGCACCGGCGCCATCTTCGGCGGCGAGCACTCCGCGCACTACTACTTCCGCGACTTCTGGCGCGCCGATACCGGCATGCTGGCGGCGTTGCACGTCCTCGCCGCCCTCGGCGAGCAGGACGGCCCGCTGTCCGAGCTGACCAGCGCGTACTCGCGCTACGCGGCTTCGGGCGAGATCAACTCGACCGTGGACGACCAGGTCGCGAAGATGATGGCGGTCAAGGACGCCTTCGGTGTCCGGTCCGGCGTCGAGCTCGACGAGCTGGACGGCCTGACCGTGCAGCTGCCGGGCGGCGCCTGGTTCAACCTGCGCCCGTCGAACACCGAACCGCTGCTCCGGCTGAACGTCGAGGCCGCGAACACCGAGGCGGTGCAGGCGCTGGTGGACGAAGTACTCGCGATCATCCGCAGCTGACCCGTCCCGGGTGAAGGGCGGCCGGGGCCAACTGTGTCCGGAAGATGCCCTTCACCACACCTCACCGCGTGGTATGGAGGAACCATGGCCATCACGCTCGACGCCCAGCTCCTCGAGATCCTGGCGTGCCCGTCGCCCGATCACGCCCCGTTGCGCCCCGGGGCACCGGACGACCCCGAAGCCGACGCACTGACGTGCACCGAATGCGGTCGCGTGTACCCGGTCCGTGACGGGATCCCGGTGCTGCTCCTCGACGAGGCCACCCTGCCGGGCGACGCCGGAAAATCCGATGCCGACAGTGCTTGACGACTCACTGCTCGACGACGCCGCGCGTTTGGCCGAGGCCGACAGCGCGGGGCTGCTGCGAGCTGCCGCGATGGCCGGCGCCCAGGTGCGGGCGGCCGCCGAGCTCGCGGCCGAGATGGGGCTGGCCGACCGGCTCGACGTGGGGCGCCCGCGCGCCCTGGTGCTGATCGACCGGCCGGGCGTGAGCCGGACGCTCACCCGGCTGCTCGCGGCGCTGCTGGCGCCGGCGTGCCCGGTGCCGGTCGTCGTCGCCGAGGTGGTGCCGAGCTGGATCGGCGCGCTCGACGTCGTCTTCGCGCACACCGACGACCCCGGCGACCGCGAGCTCGCCGCGTCGCTGGAGCGCGCCGCGCGCTTCGGCGCCTCGGTCGTGCTCTCCGCGCCGGCCGAAGGTCCGGTCGCGGCCGCCGTGGCGGGCAAGGGCTTGCTGCTGGCGCCGCGCATACCGGTGCCGCCGGAGCTGGCGTTCCCGCGCGGCCTGGCCGCGGGGCTGCTCACCGCGAACGCGCTGGGCCTGCTGGTCTCCGACGTCCAGGAGCTGGCCGACCAGCTCGACCTGGAAGCCGAGAAGGACTACCTGGCCCGGGAGTCGTTCGCGAACCCGGCCAAGGCGCTCGCGCTGCGCGTCGCGGACCGCGTGCCCCTGCTGTGGGGTCTGGACCCGGTCGCGGTCGCCGTCGGCGAACACGCTGCGCACGCGTTTGCCGCCCACGCTGCTACCGTCTGTGACGTCGAGGACTATCGTCAGGCTCTGGCGCGTCCCGCATTGCGGCGGGCCGCACTTTCGAGTGGCGCGGAACGTGACATCTTCGCCGATCCGGACGATCCATCAGGTGACATCCCGACTCGGGTGCTGCTCCTCTCGGTGCGAACCGGTCCGGCCACGGACGCGGCGCGCTTCCAGGCCGAGGATCTGCTGCCCGGGGCGGAGGTCATCGCCCCGGCCGAGGAGATCGAGGCGGACGAAATCGTGCGGGCCGCGGTGCTGGCGCTGCGGTTCGAACTGGCGGCGGTCTATCTCGGGCTGGCGGCGGGGAGCATCGGCGGCGCGGGCCGCTTCGCGCCCGCGACGGCGTGAGACCCGCCGGGCACCGGCCCCGGCGGACGCCGAAGGAGTGGAGTTGAGGTGACAGTGGAGCTGCTGCGCAACGCGGTGCGGCCCTACGCCTGGGGATCGCGGACGGCGATCCCCGAGCTGCTGGGCCGTCCGGTACCCGCGCCGCACCCCGAGGCCGAGCTGTGGATGGGTGCCCACCCGGGCGACCCGTCGCACGTCATCGGCCCCGACGGGACCGAGCGGAGCCTGCTCGAGCTGGTCGACGCCGACCCGGTGCGTCAGCTCGGCGAGCGGTGCGCGAAGCGGTGGGGCGGGCGGCTGCCGTTCCTGCTGAAGATCCTCGCCGCGGAGGAGCCGCTGTCGATGCAGGCGCACCCGTCGGCGGCGCAGGCCGCGGAGGGACACGCCCGCGAGGAGAAGCGAGGCATCCCCCGGGACGCGTCGAACCGCAACTACCCGGACCCGACGGCGAAGCCCGAGCTGGTCTGTGCGCTGACGGAGTTCCACGCGCTGGCCGGGTTCCGCGAGCCGGACCGCACGGTGAAGCTGCTGAAGGCGATCGAGACGCCGGGGCTGGCGAAGTACACCGGGCTGATCGAGGCGCAGCCGGACCCGTCGGGGCTGCGCGCGCTGTTCACGACGTGGATCACGCTGCCGCAGCCGTCGCTCGACGCGCTGCTGCCGGACGTGCTGGACGCCTGCGTCCGGCACGTCCAGGAGCACGGCGAGTTCGCGGTCGAGTGCCGGACGATCCTGGAGCTCGGCGAGGCGCACCCGCGGGACGCGGGCGTGCTGGCGGCGTTGCTGCTGAACCGGCTGACGCTGCGCGCGGGCGAGGCGATCTACCTGCCGGCCGGCAACCTGCACCTGTACCTGCACGGCACGGCCGTGGAGATCCTGGCGAACTCGGACAACATCCTGCGCTGCGGCCTGACGCCGAAGCACGTGGACGTCCCGGAGCTGCTGCGCGTGGTCGACTTCGCGTGCGGCGAGATGCCGGTCCAGTGCGGCGAAGCCGGCGGCCGGATGGCGGTGTACCGGACCGACGCGCCGGAGTTCGAGCTGTCGCGCGTCGAGTGGGCCGCGGGTCAGGACGACGAGATCTCGGTCGACAGCGTGGGCCCGCAGATCCTGCTGTGCACAGCGGGCGACCTGCTGGTGACGGCCGACGACGGCGAGAAGGTCGAGCTGCGCCGGGGCCAGTCGGTGTGGCTGCCGGCGGCGGACCCGCCGGTGCGCGTGCGCCCGCTGGACGGCGCGCGGGCCCAGCTGTTCCGGGCCACCGCGGGAACCTGCGAAGACTGACACCAGCCCAGCTCCCGCACCTCGGCAGCCGACTCACGTACCCAGACGGTCGGCTCGCGTACCTGGACGGTCGGCTCGCGTACCTGGACGGTCGGCTCGCGTATCCCGGGGGTCGGCTCGTGAACCGACCTTCCAAGTACGTGAGCCGACTCTCTGGGTACGCCAGCCGACTCTCTGGGTACGTGAGCCGACCCTTCGAGTACGCCAGCCGACTCTCTGGGTACGTCGGCCGGCCTTCGGGTGTCTGGCCGGCTTCTGTGTGCGTTCCGTGTGGCGGCGTCCGCCACGATCGACACCAAGGGGGGACCCTGGTGCGCTGGCGCGCGCCGGTCCACTGGGGGTGGCGCCGGGCGGTATCGTCCGGCGCCCTGGGCTGGGGGTGGTGTCGCGAGGGGGCGGCACCACCCCGTCCCGTCCGACGGGTGTTCGCCTCAGGCCGGCTCCGTCAGCGCGAGCAGCGCTCGCCGCAAGGCGGCCGCGCTCGCGTCGCGAGGGTCCGCCAGAACCGCCGCTTCGGCGGCCGCCGCCGACGCTTCGTCCGGGGAACCCACCGCCTCACACGCCCGGCTCAGCACCAGCCACGTCAAGCCGGTCGCGGATCTGCCGCCCATCTCGCGGAACTCGTCCAGGCACGCCCGGAGCACCGGGATCGCCTGCGCCGCCCGCCCTTCGCCGATCCAGCTCGCCGCCAGCGCGCGGGTGCAGGACAGCTCCCGGGGCCGCTCGTCCAGGTCCCGGGCGAGGTCGCGGGCTTCCTCGAACGCCGCCGTCGCGCGATCCCGGGCCCCCGTCGCCGCCGAGATCGCGCCCAGCGTGCGCAACGACTTCGCCAGCGCCGAACGCGCCATCGTCCCGCGCAGCAGCTCCACCGACTCCGTGATCGCCGCCTCCGCCGCCGCACCGTCGCCCGTCAGCAGGGACGACCACGCGAACCCGTGCAGCGCCGTGCCGATCCGGCGCGGGTCACCCGTGGCCCGGGCCGAGGCCAGGGCGAGCCGGTCGACCTCCCGGGCCTCCGCCACCCGGCCCAGCCGCAGCAGGGCCGCCGATTCCGCTTCCCGGACCAGGAACTGGTCGTCCAAAGCGGACAGTGAACGCACGGTGTGCAACGCCTCTTCCGCGCGGCCCAGGCCGATCAGGCAGTGCGCCAGGTTCGCCGAAACCCACGCGTGCGTGCGGTGGTCGCCGTGGGCTTCGAGCTCCTTCGCGCATTCGCGATACGCCGACGCGGCCTCCTCGTACTGGCCGCGCGCGTGCCGCAGCAGCGCCAGGTTCGCCTCGGCGATCGCCGCCGTCGGGCGATCGTCCGTCGCCGCCAGAACCGTTTCGTACGCCGCGCGCATGTCCGCGTAGTGCCCGTGCAGGTACAGGTACACGCTCAGCTTGTCCAGCAGCAGCAACGCTTCCCGCGCACCCAGCGACCCGATGAGCCGCACGAGGTTCGCGCGCTCGGCCGCGAACCACTCGTTCGGACGTTCCAGCAGCCGCTCGACCAACGAACCCGGCAACGGCTGCGGGAACGGCTCGTGGACCGGCGCCGGCATCGGCACCGTGCGCGGCAGGCGGGCCGCGGCCGCGTCGGCCAGCGCGAGGGTCGCCGCCAGCACCGTCGACGCGCCGCCCTCCTCCGGCGGCCCTTCCGCCGCGTACAGCCGGACGAGGTCGTGCATCCGGTACCGGCCCTCGCCGGTCGGATCCGGTCCGCGCGCCTCCAGCAGGCTCGCTTCGACGAGCTCTTCGACGGCCTCGTCCGCGTCCGGCTCGCCGATGAGCGTCGTGACCGCCCACGCCGGCAGGTCGACGAGCCGGCACCGCCCGAGCAGCCCGAACGCGCGCCGCGCCGGCGGCCGGAGGCCTTCGTGGCTCAGCGCGATGCTGCTGCGGACGGCCAGGTCGCTCACCGTCAGCTCGTCGAGGCGGCGGACCTCGTCCTCCAGCCGGTCGGCCAGCTCGCCGAGCCGCAGGTGCGGGCGGATGGCCAGCCGGCTGCCCGCGATCCGCAGGGCCAGCGGCAGCCGCGCGCACGCCGCGACGATCCGGCCCGCGTCCGCGCGCTCCCGGGCCACGCGCGCCCCGGCGAGCCGGTTCAGCAGCTCGGTGGCTTCGGCGTCGGACAGCGGGCCGAGGGACAGCCGGTGCGCGCCGGCCAGCCCGCTCAGGCGCGGCCGGCTCGTCACCAGCACCGCGCAGCCCGGCGTGCCCGGCAACAGGGCGCGGACGTGCTCGGGGTCGGCGGCGTCGTCGAGCACCACCAGCACCCGCCGGTCGGTCAGCCGGCCGCGGAACACCGCCGCGCGGGCGCGGACGTCGTCCGGCACCGCCGGGCCGGGCACGCCGAGCGCGCGCAGCAGGTCGGCCAGCACCTCGCCGATGTCGCGCCCGCCCAGCGGCACGTACAGCTGACCGTCCGGGAACCGCGCCCGCAGCCGGTGCGCGGCGCGCACGGCCAGGGTGCTCTTGCCCGCGCCCGGTTCGCCGCTGAGCACGGCGAGCGGGACGCCGGCGCCGCTGCCCAGCACGCCGGTGAGCTCGGCCAGCTCGGCGTCGCGGCCGGTGAAGTCCGCGATGTCCGGCGGCAGCTGGCACACCGGCCAGACCGGCGGCGGCATCCGCGGCACCGGGTCCTCGCCGCGCAGGACGGCGGCGTGCACGCGCCGCACCTCGGCGCCCGGTTCGACGCCGAGCTCCTCGATCAGCGTGGTGCGCAGCCGCCGGTAGATCTCGAGGGAGTCGCCCTGCCGCCCGGCCCGGTGCAGCGCGATCATCAGCTGCGCGGCCAGCCGCTCCCGCAGCGGGTGCTCGGTGATCATGGCCTGCAGCTCGCCGGTCAGCTCCCCGTGACGGCCGGCGGTGAGCTCGGCGTCGACGCAGTCTTCGAACACGGCGAGCCGTTCGGACTCCAGCCGCGCGACGTCGGCGTCGAGCCGCGGGACGTGCAGCCCGGCCAGCACCGGCCCCCGCCACTGCGCGAGCGCCCGCCGGTAGTGCCTCGACGCGGCGAGTGCGTCCCCGGCCCGCTGCCCGTCGGCGACGGCCGACCGGAAGACGAGCAGGTCGAGCTCGCCGGGTTCGACGCACAGCCGGTAGCCGGGCGGCCCGTGCTCGACGCGCAGGCCGTCGATCCGCTCGCGCAGCCGCGAGAGGTAGGTGTGCAGGTTCGAGGCATAGGACTTCGGCGGCCGCTCCGGCCACAGCGCTTCGACCAGCACGTCGGCGTGGACGTGCTGGCCGGCGTTGAGCAGCAGCACGGCCAGCAGGGTGCGCTGCCGCTCGCCGCGCAGCGTGACCCAGTGCCCGGGCGGGCTCTCGACGGCGAGCGGCCCGAGCACGCCGAAGTGCGCCATGTCCACCTTCCCCAGTGCCGGAGCGGCCACCGTAGCGAAGGGGTACGACAGAAACGGGGCGGTGCGGCGCGGGAACCGATCAGGGTCCTCTAGGCTCCAAACCGGCAATTCGGGAACTTCGGCAGGGGAGCGGTCGTGTCAGCTGGAGGCGGAACCAAGGCGATCATCGCCGCGCTCGGGGCGAACGCCGGGATCGCGGCCGCGAAGTTCGCCGGCTTCCTCGTCACCGGGTCGTCGTCGATGCTCGCGGAGTCCGTGCACTCGCTGGCCGACACGACGAACCAGGGCCTGCTGCTGCTCGGCCAGAAGACGTCGAAGCGCGCGGCCGACCAGGAGCACCCCTTCGGCTACGGCCGCGACCGGTACTTCTACTCCTTCATCGTCGCGCTGATGCTCTTCACGCTCGGGTCCGCCTTCGCGTTCTACGAGGGCATCCACAAGATCGGTCACCCGGAACCCCTGGAATCGCCGATCGTCGCCGTGATCATCCTGCTCGTCGCGGTCGGCCTGGAGGGCTACAGCTTCTACACCGCCATCGGCGAGTCCCGGAAGATCAAGGGCGACGTGAGCTGGTGGGGCTTCATCCGCCAGGCCAAGGAGCCCGAGCTCCCCGTCGTCCTCCTGGAGGACGCCGGCGCGCTGATCGGCCTGATCCTGGCGCTGCTCGGCGTCGGGCTGTCCGTCGTCACCGGCAACCCCGTCTGGGACGGCGTCGGCACCCTCGCGATCGGCGCGCTGCTCGGCGTCATCGCGATCATCCTCATCGTCGAGATGAAGAGCCTGCTCATCGGCGAAGGCGCCAACGAGCCGGTGCTCGCGACGATCGTCGACGAGCTCGCCGCCGGCAAGGTCGAGCGGGTCATCCACATCCGCACCCAGTACATGGGCCCGGACGAGCTGCTCGTCGCCGCGAAGCTGGCGATGGTCCCCGGCCTCGACACCGCCGAGCTGGCCGCGGCCATCGACGACGCCGAGGCCCGCGTCCGCGCCAAGGTACCCGTCGCGAAGCTGATCTACCTCGAACCGGACCTCGACCGCAGTCTCGCGAAGTAGGCCCCGGCGTTCGGCGAGCCGTCACGCGTCTGACCCGATAGGGTGACCTACCGCGATACATGCAGGCCAGCCGCAGGAGGTCAACGGTGCCCGGAACGGGATTGTGGCGCACTAAATCCATCGAGCAGTCCATTTCGGACACCGATGAGCCGGACACCAAGCTCCGGCGGAACCTGAGCGCGTGGGACCTCACGGTCTTCGGGGTCGCGGTCGTCATCGGGGCCGGCATCTTCACGCTCACCGCGCGCACGGCCGGTGACTACGCCGGCCCGTCGGTCTCGCTGGCGTTCGTCTTCGCCGCGATCGCCTGCGCGCTGGCGGCGCTGTGCTACGCCGAGTTCGCCTCGACCGTGCCGGTCGCGGGCAGCGCGTACACGTTCTCCTACGCCACGTTCGGCGAGTTCATGGCGTGGATCATCGGCTGGGACCTGATCCTCGAGCTCGCCGTCGGCGCGGCCGCGGTGTCCAAGGGCTGGTCGGTCTACCTCGAAACCGTGCTGAGCTACCTGTTCGGCAAGGGCGCCAAGACGACGTTCGACATCGGCAGCGTGACCGTCGACTGGGGCGCGCTGGTCGTCGTCGCGATCCTGACGACGCTGCTGGCCGTCGGCACGAAGCTGTCTTCGCGGGTCTCGATGGTGATCACCGGCATCAAGGTCGCCGTCGTGCTGTTCGTGATCATCCTCGGCATCTTCTACATCAAGGGCGCCAACTACTCGCCGTACATCCCGCCGGGCTCGACCGGCGGCTCGGGCGAGACCGGCGTCGACCAGTCGCTGTTCTCGCTGATCGCGGGCGGCGCGAGTAGTTCGTTCGGCGTCTTCGGCCTGCTGGCCGGCGCTTCGCTGGTGTTCTTCGCGTTCATCGGCTTCGACATCGTCGCGACCACGGCCGAGGAGACGAAGAACCCGCAGAAGGCCGTCCCGCGCGGGATCATGGGCTCGCTGGCGATCGTCACCGTGCTGTACGTCGCGGTCTCGCTGGTGGTCGTCGGCATGACGTCGTACAAGGACCTGGCCACCTCGGCGGGCGACGGCAGCCACAAGACCCTCGCCACGGCGTTCTCCGCGAACGGCGTCGACTGGGCGGCCAACATCATCTCCTTCGGCGCGCTGGCCGGCCTGACCACCGTCGTCATGGTGCTGATGCTGGGCCAGGTCCGGATCATCTACGCGATGTCGCGCGACGGCCTGATGCCGCGCGGGCTGGCGAAGACCGGCGAACACGGCACGCCGAAGCACGCGACGCTGATCGTCGGCGGCCTGGTCGCGCTCGCGGCCGGCTTCTTCCCGGCGGACAAGCTCGAAGAGATGGTCAACGTCGGCACGCTGTTCGCGTTCGTGCTGGTGTCGGCGGGCGTGCTGATCCTGCGCCGGACGCGCCCCGACCTGCCGCGCGCGTTCAAGGTGCCGCTGGTGCCGCTGATCCCGATCCTGGCGATCCTGGCCTGCCTGTGGCTGATGCTGAACCTGACCGTGCTGACCTGGCTGCGGTTCGTCGCCTGGATGATCATCGGCGTGGTGATCTACTTCGGCTACAGCCGGCGGCACTCGCTGCTCGGCAAGCGGCAGGCCGCCGGCGCCGACGGCGGCCTCGACGAGCCCGTCAAGGCTCCGGAGGCCTAGCGTCACCCACCCGTTCGGGCAGCCCCGCCGATCCGCGTTCGCGCAGGTCGGCGGGGCTTTTACGCGGGACTTCACATCGGACGATCTTGCGTTTCGTGCCTAAAAGGGGACCCGGTGTAGCCGGTCGAGTGACGTGCGATACCTTTCGATCCTTCGCGTGCCACTGACGGATGAATTACAGCAGCGTGATTCACACGCTCGGTGGCTTCGTGACCCCAGATTTCGCAAGTGCTCTCTCCCCGCCGGTATCAGGAGTTCCGAATGCGCAGACGTACTCTCCGCGGCGCCGTCGCGATCATGGCGCTGACCACCGCCGCCCTCATCGGCACCGCCGGCTCCGCGCTGGCCTGCCACAGTGATGACAACCGCCCGCACCCGACGCCGGGCACCGCGACGCCGTGTGCCAAGGGCACCGACCTCAAGCAGAGCGATGTCGACTTCAAGGTGGTCAAGAACCGCCTGAACATCTCGAAGGTGCACGAGGGCGTCACGGTCACGCGGATCGTCGTCGTCGGTGGCGACGACGGCTTCAACGACTACACCCCGGGCGCCAAGGGTCTCGAGAAGACCGCGCCGTGGAACGACCTGCGCGCGCCGTTCAGCCGCAACGGTCACCAGGCCGACATCGACCACTGGTACCTCTGCGGCAAGAAGACCGACAAGCCGACCGAGACCACCAAGCCGCCGACGACCAAGCCGACCGAGACGACGAAGCCCAGCGCTCCGGCGTCCTCGGAGACCGTCGCGCCGACCAGCACCACCGCTCCGGCCGTCGTCCCGGCGGGCAACGAGTCGGGCACCGGTGGCGGCCTGGCCAACACCGGCTTCGACAACATGTGGCTGGTCTGGATCGCGGCCCTGCTGATCCTCGGCGGTGGCGGCCTGCTCGCGCTGCTGAAGTTCCGCCGCAAGGCCTCCGAGTGAGGTTGAGCTAGCGCACGAAGTTCCGTGAAGGCCCCCTTACCGGCTCAAGAAGCCGGTAAGGGGGCCTTCACGGCTTTCCGGGGAAGTCTCCGAAGAGCAGACCCTGTTCGCCACCGGAGGGCTTGCCGAGGCCGGCGGCCATCGCGACGGCGTGGTCCCATTCCGCGTCGACCACGTAGTCCTGGTGCTTGAGCACCCCCGGCGCCCAGCGGTGCCGCCCGGTCGGGCCGCGAAGCGGGTCCGGCAGCCAATGGTCGCCGCCGAGGACGAGGACGCCGTTCTCGTCGGCTTTCGCCTTCAGCGGCCCGATGCCGCCTTCGGGCTGGTAGCCGACGCCGTAGAGCTGCCGGTCGGAGACCTCGTGCCGCCACGTCGTCACGCCGCCGCCGAAGATGTCGGTGCCGCGGCACAGCGCGCGCCAGCGGCCGTCCAGGTCGGCGAAGAGCGTTTCGAGCGCTTCCTGCGGAAGCAACGCCGGGAAGGCGCGCTGGTAGCCCCACTGCAGCGGGGAGCCGGCGGTGAGCACGCCGACGCGTTCGAGGTCGGCCTCCGGCAGCTCGGCCGCCAGCCGGGCGGCGGCCATGACGGTGAGCAGGCTGCCGAGGTTGTAGCCGGAGAGCACCACGCGCGTCCCCGGCTCGGCGAGGTGCTCGCGCGCCCGCGCGGCCAGCTCCGGGACGACCTTCAGCGCGTAACAGGGCGGCACGGTCGGGTGCGCCGCCCGCGGCCAGAAGCAGACGAGGTCGGCCAGCGCCCCGAGGTGCCGGCTGCGCTGCGGGGTCCGCGCGGCCGTGTAGACGATGCGCAGCAGGCCCGCGGCCAGCGCGCCGAGCGCGACCACGCCGATCGCGGACAGCGGGCCGAACCAGCCGGGGACCAGCCCGAACCCGAACCGCAGCACCAGCAGTGCCGCGCCGCCCGCGGACATCGCCGACGCCACCGTGAGAGCCAGGTGGTGCAGGTGCCGCCGCTCCCACGCCGAGCGCGCCCACGCCGCCGCGGCCTGGGCTTTCTGCCGCTCGTCGTGTTCCATCAGCTCGACGATCGCGGGGACGCCGCGCCGCAGCCGGCGCAGCGGGACGGCGACCGCGAAGCCCAGTACGGCGAGCACGGCGGCCAGCGCCAGCCCGGCGCCCCACAGCACCGTGACCAGCAGGTACGTGTCGGGCACGTGCAGGAGCTCCGCGCCGGAAAGCCGTCGGAGCGCTTCGGCGAGACCGGCGCCGAAGCCGCCGCCGAGCAGCCCGGCCAGCGCGAGCACCGGCGCGGCCGCCCAGCCGCCCAGCCACGGCCGCAGCCGGCGCGGCTTGTGCGTCCAGCCGGGCCGGGCCAGCAGCGCGGCCGGGACCAGGAACAGCGCGAACAGCACCGTGACGGCGACCAGGGCCGCGCCGAGGCCTTCGACGACGCCGTTGGTCCCCGGCAGCGGACCCGGGCCGGGGCGCAGCCGCACCGCGGCCACGACGACGAGCAGCGCGGCCAGCGCGATCACGCCGGGGCGGGCGAACCGGCCGGTGTCGACGCCGACCGCGGCCGCGACGATCGTCGCGAGCACCAGCGCCAGCGCGACGATCCAGACCACCAGGTCGAAGCCGTCGCCCGGCACTCGGAACGGCCCGCCGAGCAGCAGCAGCGCGACCGAGACCAGCGCCGCGACCGTGTGCAGGCAGCGCAGCGCCGGCGTCTCCGGGTCGGCGCGCATCCGCAGCGGGCCCGCGGTGAGGTCGCCGTCGGCGTGCACCGCCCACGTCGCCGACGAGATCCGGTGCAGCACGAAGATCACGACGAGGAGAGGCACCACGCCGACCGCGATCCGCGCCGGCACCGAGCGGAGGACGTCGGGGACCACGGGCAGGCAGCCGGACCCGGGCGCGAGGCACTGCGCGGCGAACAGGTCGAGCGCGATCGCCGCGAGCTGGCCCATCAGCAGCATGGTCAGCAGCAGGGCGCCGACGCGCAGCAGGCCGCGGCACACGGCGCCGAGCACGCGGGGCAGCCGGCGGTCCGGCGCCGGCGGCAGCATCCAGAACGCGACGTTGGCGAGGGAGAACGGGAACAGCAGCGCCCAGGTGGCCTTCGCGGCGCCGCCGGAGGTCATGCCGTGCCAGAGGTAGCCTTCGAGGGTCCGCGGGATCGACCGGCCCAGGGCCGGCAGCACGGGTCCGGGTGCCGGGCGCCGCAGCCGGTCCGCCGGGCGGATCACGCGACCGAGCCCGTCACCGGCGACGTCGACGGTCGCGACCGCGTCGAGCAGGGTCTCGCCGCTGGTGCCCACGAGCCCGGCGACGCGGATTTCGACGACGCGGGTGTCCGGGCCGGGCATGGGCACGGTGAAGGCCTCCTACGCGATCCTAGGGAAGGTCGAGCGGACAACGGTAGTGTTCGGACGTCATCGAGTCTTGGAGGAACCGCCACTATGACCCCCGAAAGCGTTGCCAAGCGGCACCAGACCCGCAACGGCATCGAATTCGCCGTCGCCGACCTCGAGGCCGCGGAATTCGGCCGCAAGGAGATCCGCCTCGCCGAGCACGAGATGCCGGGACTGATGGCGCTGCGGCGCGAATACGCGGAGGTCTACCCGCTGCGCGGCGCGCGGGTCTCCGGCTCGCTGCACATGACCGTCCAGACGGCCGTCCTGATCGAGACGCTGGTCGCGCTGGGCGCGGAGGTGCGCTGGGCGTCCTGCAACATCTTCTCCACGCAGGACCACGCCGCCGCCGCGGTCGTCCTCGGCCCGCACGGCACGGCCGAGGAGCCCAAGGGCGTCCCGGTCTTCGCGTGGAAGGGCGAATCGCTCGAGGAGTACTGGTGGTGCACCGAGCGGATGCTCACCTGGGACGGCGAGGGCCCGAACATGATCCTCGACGACGGCGGTGACGCCACCATGCTCGTGCACAAGGGCACCGAGTTCGAGAAGTCGGGCGTCGTGCCGACCCCGGACGAAAACACCTCGGACGAGTTCCGCGTGTTCCTCGGGCTGCTGCGCGACTCGGTCGCCGCCGACACCGGCAAGTGGACGAAGATCGGCGCGGGCATCCGCGGCGTCACCGAGGAGACCACCACCGGCGTCCTGCGGCTCTACCAGCTCGCCGCGGCCGGCGAGCTGCTGTTCCCGGCGATCAACGTCAACGACGCGGTGACGAAGTCGAAGTTCGACAACCGCTACGGCATCCGCCACTCGCTGATCGACGGCATCAACCGCGGCACCGACGTGCTGATCGGCGGCAAGGTCGCGGTGGTCTGCGGCTACGGTGACGTCGGCAAGGGCGCGGCGGAGTCGCTGCGCGGCCAGGGTGCCCGCGTGATCGTCACCGAGATCGACCCGATCTGCGCGCTGCAGGCGGCGATGGACGGCTACCAGGTCCGCACGCTGAAGAACGCGCTGCCCGAGGCCGACATCGTGATCACCACGACCGGCAACAAGGACGTCGTGCTGGTCGAGGACATGGCGAAGATGAAGCACCAGGCGATCCTGGGCAACATCGGCCACTTCGACAACGAGCTCGACATGGCCGGGCTGCAGCGCTACCCGGGCATCCGCCGCATCAACATCAAGCCGCAGGTCGACGAGTGGATCTTCCCGAACGGCAACACGATCATCGTGCTGTCCGAGGGCCGGCTGCTTAACCTGGGCAACGCGACCGGGCACCCGTCGTTCGTGATGTCGAACAGCTTCTCCAACCAGGTGATCGCGCAGGTCGAGCTGTTCACCAAGCACGAGGAGTACGACAAGGAGGTCTTCCGCCTCCCCAAGAAGCTGGACGAGAAGGTGGCTCGCATTCACCTGGATGCCCTGGGTGGCGAGCTGACCAAGCTCACCAAGGAGCAGGCCGAGTACATCGACGTGGACGTCGAGGGCCCGTTCAAGCCGGAGCACTACCGGTACTGAGGTAATTGGGTTTTTGCAGGTCAGGGCCGCCCCGAAAGTGTTCGGGGCGGCCCTTTGTTCTGCGCGCTGAACAGTGATAGCACGAATGGGTCACGTGTTATCATGGAATTGTGAAGCAGTTGATCACGAGGATCGACGACGAGCTGCACGCCCGGCTGAAGGCGCGAGCCGAAGCCGAAGGGCGCAGCATGAACGACCTGGTCACGGAAGCGTTGAGGGGGGTAGTGGCGAAGACCGAAACACGCGCGGAATGGAAGCGGCGACTGATCGCCGAAGGCAAGCTGATGACGTTCGAGGCCGAAGGCGAGGCGCCGGGACACGACGAGCTGGAAAGGCTCTCGCGCGGCTGGGGTACGGCCGTCAGTGAGGCACTCGACTGGACCAGGGGTGAATGGTGACCGTCCTCTACGCCGACACGAGTGCGGTGGTCGGTGCCTACCTCGTCGACGAGCCCGAACACGCCGAGCTGCGGAAGCTGCTGATCGACGGTGATCACGTCGTGCTCACCAGCGAGCTGACCCGGCTCGAGTTCGCGAGCGCGGTCACGGCGGCCAAGCGAGCCGGCCGGATTCCGGATGCCCGTGCGTTCCTGGCCCAGTTCGACGAGGACGCCCAGTCGGTACTCGGGGTCATCCCGTTGGAGCCGCCGCGGATCTTCGCTGCGGCACGACGGTTGGTCACCGGCAACTACCCCGTCCGCACCCTCGACGCGATCCACATTGCCGTCGCGATGCACGACACGGCCGAGTTGACCGGCGGCGAACCCGTTGCCTTCGTTACGCGAGATCACCGTCAAGGCGAGGCGCGAAAGCCAATGGATTCGAGGTGTGGTGAGCGTCGAACTCGCCGGCCTCGCCATGCGCACCCTCTTCGTCGAGGACCTCGACGAGCGTGTCGCGGGGATCTCCGCGCGGGGCATCGAGCCCGCCGATCGGGAGACCTACGACAACGGCGTCCGCAAGATGATCTACCGCGATCCCGAGGGAAACGAGCTCGGCATCGGCGGCGGACCCGCGTAGCCTCGACGACGTTCTTGGCTTCACGAACCTCACGGCCCGGTGGGTAGTCCGGGCCACATCTTCGGCGCCGAGCCGAACAACGCCGAGCCGAACAACGCCGAGCCGAACAACGCCGAGCTGGCGGCCTTCGCGGCCGGCCGTGACTTCGTGCGCCTCGCCGACGAAGCACGCGAAGCCCCGCCGGTTCCCGAACGGAAGCTGCGCGCGAAGCAGGTGAAGAGCGAAGAAGGCGTCGGCACCACCGCTCAGCGCGCGTTGAAGGAAGCGGTGGCCGGGCGGGCGCTCGAGAACAAGGCAGCCCGCAAGCGCCGAGAGGCCGCCGAAGCGATCCGCCGTCGTGAGCTGGCCAAGGCCGAAGCCCGCGCCAAGCGTCGCGGTCACTGAGCCCGTCGTGAGCGGACGAATCCCCAGGCGACGAGCGCCGCCGCCGCGATCGTGAGCGTCAGGCCCGCCGCCGTCACCGCCTCCCGGAACTCCGCGGTCTGCCGCGCGCTCCAGTGCGTCGTGGCGATGTCGCCCGTGAACAGTGCCGCGAGGATCGTGCCGGTGGCCGCGATGCCGGCGCCCGAGGTGACCTCGGTGGCCGTGTCCGTGAGGGCCGCGCCGATCGTCGTCCGGTTCTCCGGCAGGCCGCGCAGGACGTTGACGCCCGCGACGACGCCCACCACCCGCATCCCGGCGGCCACGAGCACCAGCGCGATCGCCACCCACGGGTAGCCGAACTGGCTGAACAGGCCGTAGACGGCGAGCCCGGCCACGACCGCCGCCGCGCTGATCCAAGCCGCGTGCTCGAGACCGACCCGGCGCACGAACGGGCTGACGAACGCGCCGCCCGCGACCAGCACCACGACCTGCGGCAGCATCCCGGCCGCGGCGAGCGCGGGCGGCCAGCCCCAGTCGAGCTGCAGCTGCAGCGTCACGAGGTACCCGAGGCCGGCGGTCGCCAGCCCGGCGGCGGCCTTGAACGCCAGGCCGCTGGACACCAGCGGGTGTGCGACGAGCTTCAGGTCCAGCAGCGGATGGCGGGCCGAGCGTTCGCGGACCACGAACAGGAACGCGGCGACACCGGCCGCGGCGGTGACCGTCCACGGCGCCCACGCGCCGGCGCCCTCGTTCACGAACAGCGTGGGGGCGACGAGCGCGAGCACGACCGTCGCCGTGCCGAGCACCGCGCCGAGGACGTCCACCGGCTCGCGGTGCAGGCCGGCCGGGTCGTCCGCGGCGATGCCGAACCGCACGCCGACGAGCGCGAGCACGGCGACCGGCACGTTCACCAGCAGCAGCACCTGCCACGGCGCGAACGCGAGCACGAAGCCACCCGCGGTCGGGCCGATCGCGAGGCCGACCAGGCCGACGGTCGAGATGAGGGTGGTCGCGCGAACGCGCAGGCCGTCTTCGGCGAACAGCCGGAACGCCAGCGCCATCGAGCCCGGGGTCGTCATCGCGGCCGCGACCCCCATCGCCACCCGGACGGCGATCAGCTGTTCCGCGGTGGAGACGAACGCGGTCGCCAGGCTCGCGACGCCGAGCAGGACCAGGCCGATGAGCATGATCCGCCGCCGGCCGAACCGGTCGGCCGCGGCGCCGAACGCCAGCATCAGGCCGCCGAACACGACCGCGTAGGCGCCGGTCACCCACTGCAGGACGGTGGTCGAAGCGTGCAGCTCGCGGCCGATCGTGGGCAGCGCGACGTTGAGGATCGAGTTGTCGAGCATCTCGAAGAGGAACACCGCGGACAGCCCCGCCAGGGCGATCCACGCCTCCCGCAGTGATCGGGGGGAACGCGGTGCGGCGAGAATGCCGGTGGTCTGTTCGGAGGGCATACCACTAAGTTAACTGACTAAGTTTAGTGACGAAAGGGAGTGTGATCCGATGCCCCGGACCGGGGAGCGTGGCGGGCCGCAGACGCGGGCGAAGATCTCGCAGGTCGCCACCCGGTTGTTCCTCGAGCGCGGGTTCGACGCGGTCACGGTCGCCGAGGTCGCGCGGGAGGCCGGCGTCTCGAGCGTGACGGTCTTCAAGCACTTCCCGCGCAAGGAGGACCTCCTCCTGGACCGCCAGGTCGACGCCGCCGACGTCCTGCGCTCGGCGGTGCGCGACCGCGCTCCGGGTGTCGACGTGCTCGAGTCGCTGCGCGCCGCGATGCTGCGGCTCCTCGACGAGCGCCACGGGCTGTCCGGGGTCGCCGACGGGGCGATCCCGTTCTTCCGGACCGTCGCGGCGTCGCCGGCCCTGATCGCGCGGGGGCGGGAGATCGGTGCGGACCTGCAGCGGCTCCTCGCCGACGAACTCGCGAGCGACCCGGACTTCGACGGCGACGGGCCGCTGTTCGCCGCGTTCTTCATCGCCGGTTACGCCACGGTGCTGGTGCAGACCGCGAGCCGGCTCATCGACCGGGGCGAACCGGATGCCGTGGCGGATGACCACCGCGAACGTCTCGAGCGGCTGTTCGTCGCGCTGCGCGGCGGAGTGGCGTGATCAGTTCCACTCGACGGCGACGCCGGCCAGCCCCGGCCCGGCGTCGTTGAAGAACGCGCTGCTCACCCCGCCCATGTCGCACGCCAGCTCCTCCGCGACCACCGGCAGGGCGTCGTCGCGCGCCCGGACCTGACGGGTGCAGCGAGCGGGCAGCGCGTTGCGGTCGAAGCGCAGCTGGACCAGGTAGCTCGCGCACCGGTCGCGCAGCATCCGGTAGTAGCCCGGCGACGCCGAACCCGAGTCGTCGCGGACCTCGAAGCAGAACACGTGGATGTCGCCCTCGGCGAGCTTGCGGTCGAACAGCAGCTCCGTCGCCATCGTGTCCGCGTCCGGGTTGCGGCGCATCCGCCCGACGCGGCAACCCTCGTCGGTGATCAGCTCGACGTCGTCGATCCGGCAGCCCGGATCGCCGTTGTACACCGTAAGGTAGCGGTCCGGGCCGTGCCGGCGCGCCCGCGTCACCAGCCGCGTGCGCAGGCTGACCTGGCGGTGTTCCGCGTCGAACGTGATCGTGTCGTGAACGGACAGCAGCTCGAGGTCGGCGTTGTAGTGGTTCGACGACGGGTACGCGCCCAGCTCGGCGAGCAGGTCCTCGACGATCGACCCCATGTCACCGGAACGCAGGTCGTGGAACGACGCGGCCGGCTGGTGGCCGCGGCGGACCAGTCGCGGCCCGATGAGCACCACGAGGGCGTCCGCGGGCAGCTGGAGGACCGATTCCAGGGCCCGGACCGCCGGGAGCGCCTTGGGGACCTCGGGCTGGCGCAGCCCGCGCTGCCAGTAACTCAGCGTGGACTGTCCGATTTGGACCCCGCGCAGCGCGAGGTGCGCGCGCAGCCGGGCGAGCGAGAGGCCGCGGTAGGCGATCGCCAGTCTCAAGGCGTGGTGGAACTCGCCGGTGCGGAGCGCCTCGGTCAGCTCTTTCGGCAGCTCGGCGACCGATGCCCGGGTCGTGCGGGCGCCATCGATGATCAGTGGGAGGTTCCCGTCTTGTGCCACCGCTCGTCCCTTCACCCGACCAGTGTGTGCGCTGGGCGTGAACACCGCGGAACGTTCACGTTAGCAGCGTAGGGTGGCAGTGCCGACCCCCGTTCAGGGTGGTTGGCCACGTGATGGTGACTGTTCCGCGTTCCGGCAACGACCCGGAACGGTCCGTTCATCCAGATGGCGTTCTTGCTCCTTGTGACCGCGTTGTTCACCGTTGTGACCACCGCTGGTTCGCCCACGTTCGAGCAGGAGGCCGTCCGTGCTGGTGAAGTCGAGCCGGGTACCCGTCACACTGGCGGTGTGCCTGATGTTGTGCCTGGTCGCCCCGGTCACCGCCGGAGCCGCGCCCGGAGTGCCTTCGACCTTCCAGGCCCAGCTCACGATGCAGTCCCAGCAGCGGAGCCAGTGGTGCTGGGCGGGCTCGGGCGCCACCATCGCGGCCTTCCACGGCACCACCGTCAGCCAGACGCGGTTCTGCCAGCTCGCCCACGGTGAGACCGGAAAGGACTGCGCGAACCTCCCGGGCACCCTCGCCGACCCGCAGCGCGCCTTCGCCAAGCTCGGGTACGCCTCGCCGGGCCGCTACCTCGACCACCGCATCTCCTACGCCGACGTCCGCACGCAGACGGCGGCGAACCGGCCGGTCGAGACCCGGGTCGGCTACCGCTCGGGCGGTGGCCACACCCACGTCCTCTACGGCTACGACACCAGCGGCGGCTGGGTGTCCTGGGGCGACCCGGGACCGGCCACGCGCTACAACTGGTCGACCTACGGCTACTACACGCACAACTCGTCGTTCACCTGGACGCACTCGCTCACCGGGATCTCCCGATGAGCAGGCGGGCGCTCGTGCTCGCCGTGCTGACCGGCGCGGCGCTGCTGATGACGGCCCCGGTGTCAGGCGCGGCCCAGGCCGCCGGCATCAGCAGCGCCGACGCCGTGGCCGCGCACGCCGCGGCGGCGGACCTCCAGGACACGCTGGTGCGGTTCTTCGCGCAGGCACCGGACGCGAAGGAGCCGGTGACGGTCCGGATCGCGCCCGACGCCTACCCGGTCTACGAGCTGTCGCCGGACTTCGTCGTGGGCAAGCCGGGCGCGGCACCCGGCGACTTCGCCTACTTCGCGGTGCTTGCCCAGGCCTCCGACGGCCGGACCGCGACGCTCTGGTCGGTCCGCGGGGCCGACGGTGCCTGGCAGGTCGGCAACATCGCCTCGGGCGACGTCGAGACGGCGTTCGCCCGGACCCTGCCCGCAGGCGCGCAACTGCTGCACGAGCCGCAGGTCGACGCTTGGTACGCCGTAAGGGACGGCCGTCTCACGTCCCTGTCGGAGCGAACGACCGTTAACGTCGCCGACTACCAGCGCACGGTCGCGGCGCGCTACGCGGACAAGCTCCCCGGCTCGGCCTACGCCCGCGAAGGCGAGGCGGGCGGCTACGACGCGACGTCGCAGGTGATGCCCCGCGGCGACGGCGGCCCGGCGCCGTCCGGCCACGACACCGGCTGGGTGCCGCTGCTGATCCTCGTCGGCGTGCTGGCCGTCAGCGGTGCCGGCTACGTGCTGCACCTGCGGCGGATCTCCGCCTGAAGACGAACCGGCGGGCTCGGCGTCGATCCCCTTCCACCGAGCCCGCCGGTCCACCACCGTTACTGTGACGCCCGTGGGTCGACTGGTGGTCATCGAAGGGCTCGACGGCGCGGGCAAGCGCACGCTCGCCGACGGGCTGACGGACGCGTTGCGCGCGAAGGGTGCGAGCGTGGCGTCGCTGGCGTTCCCGCGCTACGGCGAGAGCGTGCACGCCGACCTCGTCAAGGAGGCGCTGCACCGCGGGCACGGCGACCTCGCCGACTCGGTGTACGGCATGGCCGTGCTCTACGCGCTCGACCGCAGCGGCGCCGCGGACGACATCCGCGCCCTGCGCGACGCGCACGACGTCGTCCTGCTCGACCGCTATGTCGCGTCCAACGCCGCGTACGCGGCCGCGCGCCTAAGGCAGGACGCGGCCGGCGAAGTCGTGAAGTGGGTGTGGGAGCTGGAGGTCGCGCGGTTCGGCCTGCCCCGCCCCGACGCGCACCTGCTGCTGCGAGTGGCGCCCGCGGTGGCGGCCGAGCGGGCGGAGCGGCGCGCGGAGGCGGAGACCGACCGCGAGCGCGACGCGTTCGAGACCGACGACGGACTTCAGCGGCGCTGCGCGGCGGTGTACGACGAGCTGGCGGCGGCGGGCTGGCTGTCGCCGTGGCACGTCCTGGACGGCGTCGCGGGCGTCGACCTCGAAGCGCTCGCGAAGACGCTGCTAGGGGAGTAGCCGGGCCGGGTCGAACCGCTCGATCGGGTGGGCCGTCGCGCCGTCGATCACCAGGTCCGCGACGATCTCGCCGATCACCGGGGCGAACTTGAAGCCGTGGCCGGAGAACCCGCACGCCAGCACCACCCGCTCCTCGTCCGGGTGCGGTGCCACGACGAAGCTCTCGTCGGCCGTGTCGGTGTACATGCACGTCGCCGCGCGGAGGAACGCCCCCGGCAGCGTCGGGAGGTGGCGTTCGACGACGGCGGCGATGTCGAGGACCTCCTCGACGGACACCGTCCGGTCGATGCCGTCCGGGGTGCACGCGCGGCCGCCGGTGTGGAACGCGACCTTGACGCCGTCCGCGGGCGCGTTGTGCGCCGGGAAGCCGTAGAACGTGTAGCCGTCGCCTTCCCAGAGGTACACGGGGTGCCGCCGGAACGGCTCCACTCCGCCCGAAGGCGCGAACCAGTACTGCACCTGCCGCCGGACCGTGAACTCCACGCCGAAATCGCGCAGCAGCTCGCCGGCCCACGCGCCGGGCGCGAGCACCAGCCGGTCGGCCGTGTAGTAGCTGTGCGACGTCCCGACGCGGACGCCGCCGGCCATCGTGCTCCAGGTGAACACCTTCTCCTCGTGGTGCAGCTCGGCGCCGCACCGCGCCGCGAGCTGCAGGTGCGCGGCGACGCTGCCCTCGGGCGACACCAGCCCGGCGCCCGGCTCGTACAGCGCGACTTCGCCGGTCGACGGCGCCAAGGTCGGGAACCGGCGGCGGATCTCGCCGGCGTCGAGCAGCTCGTGGGGGATGTCGAAGGCGCGAGCCGAGGCGACGCTGCCGGTGATCGTGCGCGAGCCCGCCGCGCCGACCATGATCCCGCCGCAGCGGGTGAACAGCCGCCGTCCGCTGTCGCGCTCGATGTCCTCCCACAGCTCGTGGGCGCGCAGCAGGAGCGGCACGTACTCGGGACCTTCGAGGTAGGCCTGGCGCGTGATCCGCGAACCGCCGTGGCTCGACCCGCGGTTGTGCACCGGCGCGAACTGGTCGATGCCGAGCACCCGCTGCCCGCGCCGCGCCAGCCGGTACGCCGCGGCGCTGCCCATCCCGCCGAGGCCGAGCACGATCACGTCGTAGTGCGTCATGCGACGCTCCCCGGCACGCGGTCGCCGAAGTACTCGATCTCCACGGGCGTCCCGGGTCCGCCGTACTCCACCGAGAGCCGGGCGTACGGGATGGCGTGGCCGTACCCGGCGCTGGTGACGTAACCGGCCGCGGCCTCCAGCCGCAGGCTCGTTAACGCTTGATAACCCGAGACGGCGATGTCCCGTTCGCGCAGGGTGTCCCACCGGCGGCGGCCCAGGTCCGCGGGCCGCTCGGGGGTGGTCGCGAGGTCCAGGCTGCCGACCGGGTTGAAGCACCACTGGCCGTGGAGGCCGCCGTACTTCGCGGCGGTGTACTTCGCGAACTCGGTCAGCTCGTCGGCCAGCGCGCAGCCGAGCAGGCCGGCGCCGGCGACGACCACCCGGGGCCGTGCTGCCATCGTGTCCCTCCGGGCGACGAAGTTGCGTCTTCGGCAACAACGTGCGTCATGCGCGACGCGGTGTCAAGCGCCCGAAAAGGTGCCCGCTCAGGCGCGGGTGAACTCCATGACCCAGTTGGATTCCCAGGTCCGCCCACCGTCGGCGGAGAACTCCTGCTCCCACCGCGGCGAGGACGTGGTCGTGCCGGTCCAGGCGTAGTGCACCTTCACCGGCGCGCCTTCGTGGGCGTCGTCGCCGTAGAAGTCGCCGCGGCCGCCGGTGAACGTGCCGACGACCGGCGGCTGGAGCAGCCCGGTCCGGCTGTTGGCCCAGTGCAGCGACCACTCCTCGCGCTCGACGTCGAAGAGCCGGAGGGTGCAGCCGCGGCTGCCGAGGGTCGGGAAGACGATCTCGTCCATGTTGCCGCCGCCCTCGAAGAGCGACCAGCAGGTGGTCGTGCCGGGGAAGACGGTCCAGTCGTCGCTGCCGGCGAGCAGCTTGCCGAGCCGCCGGTTCGTCACGGTCCAGGAGCCGATGAGGAAGTCGAAGTCGTTCATGACGGTGATCTTGGGCCGCTACCACTGACATCTTCTGTCAGTGGTAGCTGGCAGACTTCGCCGGGTGCGCGCGAGCCGGCTGGTCTCCCTCCTCCTGCTGCTGCAGAACCGCGGCCGGATGAGCGCGTCGAAGCTGGCGGTGGAGCTCGGCGTGACCCCGCGGACCGTGTACCGGGACGTCGAGGCGCTCGCGGCCGCGGGCGTCCCGATCTACGCCGAGACCGGCCCCGACGGCGGCTACCAGCTGATGGACGGCTACCGGACCCGGCTGACCGGGCTGACCGCCGGCGAGGCCGGGTCGCTGTTCCTCACCGGCCTGCCGCAGCCGGCCGCGGAACTGGGCCTGGGCGCGCAGGTGGCCGCGGCCGAGCTGAAGCTGATGGCCGCGCTGCCGACGCCGTACCGGGAGGCGTCGGTGCGGATCCGGCAGCGCTTCCACCTCGACGCGCCCGGCTGGTACCGCGAAGCGGACGAGGTGCCGCAGCTGCTCGCGGCGGCGGAAGCGCTGTGGCAGGACCAGGTCGTCGAGGTCGCCTACCGCCGCTGGTCGCCGACGCCCGGCGTGGTGACGCGGCGGCTGCACCCGCTCGGTCTCGTGCTCAAGCCGGCGTCTGGTACCTCGTCGCCGGGCCGAAGGTGCGCACTTACCGCGTCGCCAACATCGAGGAGCTGCAGACGCTCGACGAGCACTTCACCCGGCCCGAGGGCTTCGACTTGGCGGAGTTCTGGCGCGCGAACGTCGAAAGCTACGAGGAGAGCGAAGCGGGCGAGACGGCCGCTGTGCGGCTCTCGCCGGCGGGAATCGAGGCCCTGCCGGACATCCTGGGCCCGCGAGCCGCCCGGCTCGTCTCCCGCACGCTCGAACCCGAGGACGCTGACGGCTGGCGCCGCGCCCGCGTGCCGCTGGAGAGCGTGCCGCACGCGGCTGCGGGGTTGCTGCGGCTCGGCGCGGACGCGCAGGTGCTGGCGCCCCCGGAACTGGTGGCACACCTGGGAACCACGATCCGCGCGATGGCGCGGCTGTACCCCTACTCCCGAAAATAGCCCAGCTGCGCGGAAAGGTCGTCCGCCGCTTCGGTCATCGGCCGCACGATCTGCTTCACCCGCTGCTTGGAAAGCCGGTACGACGGGCCCGAAGCGCTCATCGCCGCCACGACGTCCCCACCCGGGCCGTGGATCGGGACGGCGACCGCGTGCATGCCGAGCTCGAGCTCCTCGTAGCAGGCCGCGAAGCCGTCTTCGAGCACTCGTTCCAGCTCGGTCATCAGCTCGTCCGGCTCGACCGTCGTGCGCGGCGTGTACTGCTCCAGCTTCCGCTTCAGCACGCGCTTGCGCTCGGTTTCGGCCATGTACGCCAAGAGGATCTTGCCGCTGGACGTGGCGTGCAGCGGCGTGCGCTGGCCGGTCCAGTTCTGCGTCGTGATCGCCGCCGAGCCGCGGGCCTGGCTGATGTTGATCGCGACGCCGTCGTCGGCGATGGCGATGTTCACCGTCTCGCCGAGTTCCTCGGCGAGCGTCAGGCAGCTGGCGCGGCCGAGTTTCGCCAGGTCCATGCGGCCGGTCGCGGCGCCCGCCAGCCGCACGATGCCGAAGCCGATCGCGTACTTCCCGCGGTCGCCGAGCTGCTCGACGAGGCCTCTGGACTCCAGGACGCTGAGCAGCCGCGACGCCGTCGACTTGTGGACGCCCAGCTCGCCCGCGATCTCGGTGATGCCGGTTTCGCCGTTGCGGGCGAGCAGCTCCAGCACGCTGATCGCCCGGTCGACCGACTGCACCTGGCTTTGAGTTGCGTTGCCCGAGTCCTGGTTCCGCATAGCGCAACACTATCCGTTTCGTCCCGCTCCTATCGGCTGAGTGGGCGAATCTCTTGACGCGGCTGCCCGTCGAGCCGGATTGTTGCGCAAGAAGCGCAGCGTCGCGCCATGCGCAACTTTCACCAAACGTCCCGGTTTCCCGTCACCCGTTCCCCGGAGGCCCCGATGATCCGAGCCTGCGCCGTCGCCGACCTGCCCGAGGGTGAAGCCCTCCGCCTCGACGGGCCCGTCCCCATCGCCGTGTTCCACACCGAAGCCGGCTTCTTCGCCGTCGACGACACCTGCACCCACCAGGACGCGTCGCTCGCCGACGGCTGGCTCGAAGGCTGTTTCGTCGAGTGCCCGCTGCACGCCGCGCAGTTCGACCTGCGCACCGGCGCGCCGACCTGCCTGCCCGCCAAGAAGGCCGTGCGCACGCACCGCGTGGCCGTCACCGACGGTGTCGTCTACGTCGACGCGCCCGTCCCCGCCGTGGCTCCTTGAGCCCTTCTCCCAGGTCCGTGAAGGCCACCTTCAGGAACTTGAAGTTCCTGAAGGTGGCCGTCACGGTCCCCCCAGGGGCACCCCGAGGGCGGAGGCGGAGATAGGAAGAGCAAACCTCT
>NZ_JBFBBZ010000050.1:0-9779 GCF_040682935.1 Amycolatopsis sp. NPDC051061 | reverse complement strand
CTCCCCCCCTCCCCCCCCGTCCTTCACGCCAACCTTCCTTAATTTTATTTTCTTGTTGGTGGCCTTCACGGACCGCCCAGGGGCACCCGGATGGAGCAGGCGGTACTGCGGATCTTGATCTTTCTGGTGGTCAAACACGCGGGTCGCGCGTCCGGCCGCCGGAACTAGTGCGAATATGTGGACATGAAGGCACGTGTTCTCGTGGTCGACGACGACCCCGCCCTCGCGGAGATGCTCACCATCGTGCTCCGTGGGGAGGGGTTCGACACGGCCGTGGTCGCCGACGGTTCGCGCGCGCTGCCCGCGCTGCGCGAGCTGAAGCCCGACCTCGTCCTGCTCGACCTGATGCTGCCCGGGATGAACGGGATCGACGTCTGCAAGGCGATCCGCGCCGAGTCCGGGGTGCCGATCGTCATGCTCACCGCCAAGAGCGACACCGTGGACATCGTCCTCGGCCTGGAGTCCGGTGCGGACGACTACGTCGTCAAGCCGTTCAAGCCGAAGGAGCTGGTCGCGCGGGTCCGGGCCCGGATGCGCCGCACCGAGGCCGAGCCCGCGGAGTCGCTCACGATCGGCGACCTGGCGATCGACGTGCCGGGCCACGAGGTCACGCGCGAGGGCAAGGCCATCCCGCTGACCCCGCTGGAGTTCGACCTGCTGGTGGCGCTGGCCCGCAAGCCGCGCCAGGTGTTCACCCGCGAGGTGCTGCTCGAGCAGGTGTGGGGCTACCGGCACGCGGCGGACACCCGCCTGGTGAACGTGCACGTCCAGCGGCTGCGCTCCAAGGTCGAGAAGGACCCGGAACACCCCGAGGTGGTGTTGACCGTTCGCGGCGTCGGGTACAAGGCCGGCCCGCCGTGATGAGTCGATGACCCTCGCGACCGGCAGACGGCTCCCCGCGTTCGCGCGTTCGACGGCACGCCTGATGCGGCGTGTCGTCGTTTTCGCGCGCCGTCGCGCGGTCGCGTTCAACGAGCTGTGGAAGCATTCGCTGCAGTTCCGCGTCACCGTGTCGACGCTCGCGCTGTCCTCGGCCGTCGTCTTCGTGCTGGGCATGGTGCTGCAGAACCAGATCACCGAGCGCCTGCTGGACACCAAGCGCGACGCCGCCATCGCGCAGACCCGCGCGGCCGCGGACACCGCCGCCGGTGAGCTGGTCGGCCTCGGCGGCGAGACGGACGAGGCGATGAGCAGCCGCCTCCAGAACGCGCTGAAGAAGATCGCGATCACGCCGACCAGCCAGGACGCGGCCGGCTCGGCGGCGGGCACGTTCGTCCCGGTGCTCGCCAGCGGCGGCCACGACCAGACCGGCGACGAGCCCGCGTCCGCCGGGCCGTACCAGAACGTGCCGCCGCGGCTGCGCCAGTTCGTCGAAGCCAACGAGATGAGCTGGCTCGAGCACACGGTCGGCGACACCGACGGCGGCCGCACGACGTACCTGATCGTCGGCGCGCCGCTCAACACGGTCGCCACCCCGCTGCAGCTCTACTTGCTGTTCCCGCTGACGACCGAGCAGAACACCGTCGCGACCGTGCAGAACACGCTGCTGGTCGGCGGCCTCGTGCTGCTGCTCCTGCTGGCGGGCATCACGAACCTGGTGACGCGGCAGGTGGTCCGCCCGGTCCGGCAGGCCGCCGCGGCGGCCGAGCAGTTCGCCGGGGGCGACCTCGACCAGCGCCTCACCGTGCTCGGCGAGGACGACCTGGCGAAGCTCGCCGTGTCCTACAACGGGATGGCCGCGAGCATCCAGCGGCAGATCCGCCAGCTCGAGGACTTCGGCGGGCTGCAGCGCCGGTTCACTTCCGACGTCTCGCACGAGCTGCGCACGCCGCTGACCACCGTCCGGATGGCCGCGGACGTGCTGCACGCGTCGCGCGAGCAGTTCCCGGCCGGGCTCGCGCGCTCGACCGAGCTGCTGGTCGACGAGCTCGACCGGTTCGAGTCGCTGCTCGGCGACCTGCTGGAGATCAGCAGGCTCGACGCCGGCGTCGAAGACCTGTCGGCGGAGTTCATCGACGTCCGCCCGATCGCCACGCGCGCGGTCGAGCAGGTGCGGGTGATCGCCGGCAACGCGGGCAGCTCGGTGGAGCTCGTGCTGCCGGACGAGGAGGTCATCGCGGAGGTCGACGCCCGGCGCGTCGAGCGGATCCTGCGCAACCTGCTCGGCAACGCCGTCGACCACAGCGAGGGCAGGCCGGTGGTGCTCACCGTCGGCGCCAACGAGACGGCGGTCGCGGTGACCGTCCGGGACCACGGCGTCGGCCTGCGGCCCGGCGAGGCCGACCTGGTGTTCAACCGGTTCTGGCGCGCCGACCCGTCGCGCAACCGCCGCACCGGCGGCACCGGCCTCGGCTTGGCGATCAGCCTGGAGGACGCGCGCCTGCACGGCGGCGAACTCGACGCGTGGGGCGCACCCGGCCACGGCGCCTGCTTCCGGCTGGTGCTGCCGCGCCGCCAGGAGGTGCCCGCCGGCGATCCGCCGCTGGTGCTGCCGCCGCCCGGCCGCGTCGCGACCGAGGTGCCCCTCGGGCTGATCGAGATCACGCCGGCGCCCGAGGCGATCTTCGCCGAACGTGAGGGAATCGGTCAGTGAAACGGCTCTTGCTCGCCCTGCTGTGCGTCGTGCTGGTCGCCGGCTGCGCGAACGTCCCGCTGGAGTCCCAGCCCGTGGTCGTCTCCGGGGAACGCCAGGGCCAGGGCTCGGGCGACGTCGTGCCCGAGCCGAAGCCGGACAGCGACCCGCTGACCCTCGTGCGCGACTTCGTCGGCGCGACGCTCAAGCCCGGCCAGAACAACGCGGCCGCCCGCGCCTACCTGGACGAGCCGAGCCGGGCGAACTGGCGCCCGAGCCGCAGCCTGACGATCATCCAGGACACCTTCGGCACGGTCTACGACCCGGCGCCGCAGCCCGACCCGAACACCCTCGTCGTCAACGTGCGGGGGATCGACGTCGGCACGCTCGACCAGAACAGCGCGTTCGTGCCGGACTACAGCCCGGCGGCGCTCAAGGTGAAGGTGCGCAAGCAGGCGAACGGCCAGTGGCGGATCGTCGACCCGCCGCCCGACCTGTACGCGACCGAGTCCGACTTCAGCGACAACTACACCGCGGTGCCGGTGAACTTCTACTCCGAGCAGACCGCCACCTTCGTCCCCGACCGGCGCTACGTCGTCGCGAAGCCGCAGTCCGGGCTGCCGAGCCGGGTGATGTACCTGCTGGTCAACGGGCCGTCGACGAGCCTGGCCGGGTCGGTGAAGAACCTGCTCGGCGAACCGGTCGAGATCGACACGAACGTCAAGAGCCTCGACGACGGGACGCTGCTGGTCCCGCTGACCGGGCTGTCCGGGGTGGCCGACGACATCCGGAACCTGATCGCCGCGCAGATCGTCCTCACGCTGCAGTACGTGACGTCGGCGCGGATCCGGATCCTCGCCGACGGCGCCCCGCTGGTCGCGAACCACCCGGACTGGCGGTCGAACGAGCTGCCCGCGTACGGCGCGACGCTGTCGCCGAGCCGGGACCTGCCGGGCCTGATGACGGTCGGCGGCCGGGTGCGTTCCCTGGGCGACGGCGCGCCGGTGGGGGGCCCGGCGGGCAACGGCGGCTACGACGTCGTGAACGCGGCCCAGTCGATCGACGGCAAGCGCCTGGCGGTGGTGGAGCGCGACAGCGGCCGGGTCCGGCTCCGCATCGGCGACCTGGGGCACGACCTGCCCCTGGTCGGCCTGGCGGGGACGACGCTGAGCCGCCCGACGTGGCGCCCGGGCACCGGTGAGGTGTGGACGGTGATCGACGGGACGTCGGTGGGCCGGATGGTGGTGAACCCCGCCAACCAGTGGACGGCGCTGACGGTCAACGCCACGGACCTGGCCCAGCAGGGCGGGCTCACGGAGCTGCGGTTTTCCCGCGACGGCGCCCGGGTGGCGGCGGTGGTGAACGGGCAGCTGTGGGTGGCCTCGGTGGTCGGCAGCGGCGATTCGGTGGCGTTGCGCGAACCCCGGTTGCTGCAGCCGCACGACCTCCACGACGTGATCGACGTGGACTGGCTGACCCAGGACACCCTGGTGGCGGTGACGGCGTCGACGTCCCAGCCGGTGGTCCGCGTGACGGTGGACGGCCAGCGGATGGACGCGTTCAACAGCTCCAACCTGACGCCCCAGGTGCACGGGGTGACGGCGGCGCCCAGCCGCCCGATCGTGGTGGCCGACGCGAGCGGCTTGTGGACGGCGTCGGTGCTGGGCGAGGTGTGGCGGCCGCAGGGCCACTCGATGAAGGACGCGGATCCGTTCTACCCGGGTTGAGTCCCATCGTTTTCCGAAACTGTCGGTGGTGACGGGGACACTGTCCGTGTGCTGCTGCTCGATTTGCTGATTCCCGCCCGGTGCGCCGGCTGCGGGGCCCGCGGGGTGCCTTGTTGTGCCCGGTGCGCGGGGGTGTGGGGTTCGGTTTCCGAGATCACCCGGGTGCCGGTGGCGGGGCGGGCGCGGGTGTTCGCGCTGGCCCGGTACCGCGGCGTCGGCCGGCGGTTGCTGATCGCTTACAAGGAGCGCGGGCGCCGGGATCTGGCCGCGTTTTTGGGGCGGGCCCTGGCGGAGGCGGTGGTGGTGCTGCCGCTGCGGCGGTCTTCGGCCGAGCCGCGCCGGGCGGTGTGCCTGGTCCCGGCGCCGAGCCGCCGCTCAGCGGCCCGGGTCCGCGGCGGGCCGCACGTGGAGCGCTTGGCCGAGGCAGCGGCGAGCGTCTTGGCGGGGTGGGGTTTCGAGGTCGCGGTGGCCCCGGCGCTGGAGCTGGCCGGCGGCGCGCGCGACGCGGTCGGCCTGGGGCGCGCGCAGCGGGTGGCCAACCTCGCGGGCCGGTTGCGGTTCCGCGAGGCCGGGCGGCCGCCGCCGGGATTTCCGGTGGTGGTGCTGGACGACGTGATCACCACGGGAGCCACGGCGGCCGCGTGCGTGCGGGCTTTGGAAGGGGAGGGGATCGAGGTCGCCGCGGTTTTGACGCTGCTCGCGGCCGGGTGATGCGCGGCGCCCCGGCGACGCGATGCGAGCGCCGGTCGCGGTAGCTCACAGGCATCGCACACCACATCGGCGGTGCATCCCCGTGCGGCCGACGGCGCCCACCGCCACCGCGCGGTCAGCCGACGGCGGCTACCACGGCAAACTCCGCCACCGGCCCCGCACACCCCGCCTCATCCCGCACCCGGGTGACCCCGACGTCACCTACATGAGTGACATCCACGGGGAACGCAACCGCCCCCGCGGCCGTTGTCCGGGTATGAGGGTGTCGATCATCAGCACTCGGCCGCCGCACCACTCCACCGGCGTGGCGGCTGCGGCGGACCTGGCCGTCACCCTCGGCGTCCACCAGCCGGCAGCGATGCGCCGTCCGTGTGAACCCGGGCCGAGCGCACCGCGTCCGACCAGCGGGAGTTTTCTGGTGTTCACCCTCCGCTCACTGCGCGGGGTGACGGAGTCTCATTCCTCGACATCCCCCGGCTCGGGGGCTGTTGCAACGGGCGTGAGGAAGCTAACGTGCTCCGCTATCAGCAATCCCCGCAGGCAGGGAGGTGACGAGCCCATGTCCCTGGCGCCGGAGGTGCGCTGAGTCCGCGCTCGGGCTCCCGGCACGAGACGTCGTGAACCGATCCGAGTTCCTTCTCAGCCCGCGATCCGGGCTTCCGTCCCCGCTACACCGGCGCCGTGTGTGAACTCAACAGCTCGCAGTCATCTCAGCGAGGGAGGTCGTGTATGGACATCGTCGTTAAGGGCCGCAACGTAGAGGTGCCCGAGCACTATCGGGCACTCGTCAGCGAAAAGCTGGCCCGCCTCGAGCGCTACGACAGGAAAGTCATCCGGTACGACGTGGAGCTGTTCCACGAACCCAATCGGCGCCAGGCCAAGAGCTGTCAGCGCGTCGAAATCACCGGAAAGGGGCGTGGCCCGGCCGTACGCGCTGAAGCGTGTGCCGCCGACTTCTACGCAGCGCTCGATTCCGCAGTCACCAAGCTGGAAAACCGGCTGCGGAGGACACACGACCGGAGGCGCGTGCACTACGGACGCAGCCGCCCGGAATCGGTCGCCGAAGCGACCTCGGCACTGCCGGGTGGAGGATCCCCGGCCGCAGCCAGTCCCGCCGCGCGTACCGCGGTGTTGGAAGCCCCCGAAGCCGAGCCGCAGACGAACGGCTTCGCGGTCGCCGGAGAGATCCACCTGCCCCAGCAGCAGAGCTGGGCCGACGACGACCTGGGTCACCAGCCCGGTCGCGTCGTTCGCGAGAAGCAGCACACCGCGGAGCCCATGACGGTGGACCAGGCTCTCTACGAGATGGAGTTGGTCGGCCACGACTTCTACCTCTTCAACGACTCGGAGGCGGGCCGGCCCAGCGTGGTCTACCGGCGGAAAGGCTTCGATTACGGCGTGATCCGGCTCGGCTGAGCCGGCTCTAAGGAGGCCTTCGCCGATGGCCCGCACGCGCTCGCGTGCGGGCCATCCGCACGTCCGGACCTACGGCGTGTGCACACGACGCCCGCCGTTCCCTACGATGGGGTGGGACGGTGGCGCCGACCACGGCGGCCGCCGCGGGAAAACCTGCCCGGGACCGGCCCGGGCGCACTCATGATCAGCTAGTGAGGTCGACCGGATGGTGCTGAACCGCCTGCTCCGCGCGGGTGAGGGCAAGATGGTGAAGCGGCTGCGCAACATCGCCGATCACATCAACACCCTCGAAGACGACGTCAAGGACCTGACCGACGCCGAGCTGCGGGCCAAGACCGACGAGTTCCGCAAGCGGAACGGCGACGGCGAGTCGTTGGACGAACTGCTGCCGGAGGCCTTCGCGGTCGTCCGGGAGGGGGCCAAGCGGGTGCTCGGCCAGCGCCACTTCGACGTCCAGCTCATGGGCGGCGCGGCGCTGCACCTCGGCCAGGTCGCCGAGATGAAGACCGGTGAGGGCAAGACGCTCACCTGCGTCCTCCCGGCCTACCTCAACGCGATTCCCGGCAAGGGCGTCCACGTCGTCACGACGAACGATTACCTGGCCAAGCGCGACTCGGAGTGGATGGGCCGCATCCACCGGTTCCTCGGCCTCGAGGTCGGCGTCATCCTTTCGGAGCAGCAGCCGGACGTCCGGCGCGCCCAGTACAACGCCGACATCACCTACGGCACGAACAACGAGTTCGGCTTCGACTACCTGCGCGACAACATGGCGTGGAGCCTCGACGACTGCGTGCAGCGCGGGCACTACTACGCCGTCGTCGACGAGGTGGACTCGATCCTCATCGACGAGGCCAGGACGCCGCTGATCATCTCGGGCCCGGCGGACCAGTCGTCGCGCTGGTACGTCGAGTTCGCGCGGCTCGCCCCGCTGATGAACGGCATCGACACCACCACCATGGGGTCGCGGGAGCGCACCGAGAAGACGAACCTGATCAACTCGAAGTACCACTACGAGGTCGACGTCCGGAAGCGCACCGTCGCCGTCACGGAGAAGGGCGTCCGGTTCGTCGAGGACCAGCTCGGCATCGAGAACCTCTACGAGGCCGCGAACACCCCGCTGGTCGGCTACCTGAACAACGCGCTGAAGGTCCAGGAGCTCTTCCACAAGGACAAGGACTACATCGTCCGCAACGGCGAAGTCATGATCGTCGACGAGTTCACCGGGCGCATCCTGGTCGGCCGCCGCTACAACGAGGGCATGCACCAGGCGATCGAGGCCAAGGAAAAGGTCGAGATCAAGGCCGAGAACCAGACCCTGGCGACGATCACGCTCCAGAACTACTTCCGCCTCTACGGCAAGCTGTCCGGCATGACCGGTACGGCCGAGACCGAGGCCGCCGAATTCCACCAGACCTACAAGCTGGGTGTGGTGCCGATCCCGACGAACCGGCCGATGGTCCGCGCCGACCAGCCGGACCTGATCTACAAGACCGAAGAGGCGAAGTACGAGGCGGTCGCCGAGGACATCGCCGAGCGGCACGAGAAGGGCCAGCCGGTCCTGGTCGGCACGACGAGCGTCGAGAAGTCCGAGCGGCTGTCGAAGCTGCTGGTGAAGCTGAGCGTGCCGCACGAGGTGCTGAACGCGAAGCACCACGACCGGGAGGCGCTGATCGTCGCCCGCGCCGGCCAGAAGGGCGCCGTCACGGTCGCCACGAACATGGCGGGCCGCGGTACGGACATCGTGCTCGGCGGCAACCCCGACCTCATCGCCGACCACGTGCTGCGCGAGCGGGGCCTGGACCCGGTCGAGCACTCCGAGGAGTACGAGGCCGCCTGGCCCGCCGTCCTGGAGCAGGTCAAGGAAGAGTCGAAGGCCGAGGCCGAAGAGGTCCGCGAGGCCGGCGGCCTGTACGTGCTGGGCACCGAGCGGCACGAGTCGCGCCGCATCGACAACCAGCTCCGCGGCCGGTCGGGCCGCCAGGGCGACCCCGGCGAGTCCCGCTTCTACCTCTCGCTCGGTGACGAGCTCATGCGCCGCTTCAACGCGACGATGGTCGAGCGCGTCATGACGACCATGCGGCTGCCCGACGACGTGCCGATCGAGCACAAGATGGTCTCCAAGGCCATCAAGAGCGCGCAGACCCAGGTCGAGCAGATCAACATGGAGCAGCGCAAGGACGTCCTCAAGTACGACGAGGTCATGAACGAGCAGCGCAAGGTGATCTACGCCGAGCGCCACCGCGTGCTGGCCGGCGAGAACATGCGCGACCAGATCGAGGGCATGCTCCGGGACGTCGTCAACGCCTACGTGGACGGTGCGACCTCCAGCGGCTACTCGGAGGACTGGGACCACGAGAAGCTGTGGACGGCGCTGAAGCAGCTCTACCCGGTCAGCATCGACTGGGAAGACCTGGTCGAGGACGGCGACCTCGACGCCCACGGTCTCCGCGAGGCGCTGCTGCAGGACGCCCGCAACGCCTACGACAAGCGCGAAGCGGAGATCAACGCGCTCGTCGGCCCGGACGGCATGCGGACCCTGGAGCACCAGGTGATGCTGACGGTCCTCGACCGCAAGTGGCGCGAGCACCTCTACGAGATGGACTACCTCAAGCAGGGCATCGGCATGCGGGCGCTCGCGCAGCGCGACCCGCTGATCGAGTACCAGCGCGAGGGCTTCGACATGTTCCGCGCGATGCTCGACTCGCTGAAGGAGGAGGCCGTCGGCTTCCTGTTCAACCTGCAGGTCGAGCGGGCCGAGGCGCCGCCGGCCGAGGACGCCGCCGCGCTGCCCACGGGCGTCGCTTCGGGCAACGGCCAGGCGGCGGAAGGCCGGCACGCGCGTCCGGCGCCGCCGCAGCCGCCGACGACCGACACCGAGTCCGTCCCGTCCGCCCTGCGCGGCAAGGGCCTCGGCGGCGGTGGCCAGAAGCCGGGCGTGACGCTGTCCGGCCCGGGTGAGGACGGCGAGGTCGAGTCCCACGCCGACGGCGGCGAGCAGGCCGCGGGCGGTGGCGCCGGCGGAACCCGCCGGGACCGCCGCGCCGCGCAGCGCGACGCCCAGAAGAAGGGCAAGAAGGGCCCGCGTCGCTGACGTGGTTAACGGGGCCGGGGTGCGCACGCACCCCGGCCCCGTTTTTGTGTGAGGAGAGCAGCTGGTGGATCCGCAGGAGTTCTTCGCGCTGTTCGGGGCCGGATCCGTACCCGCACTACCGGCGGTGGCGCGAGCGGTGCCCCGTCGCGGAACTGGCGGCTCGCGCCGGCCATGGATCGGCCGTCGCTCGCGCACGGTTGCCGCACAGCCGTCGGCCCCGCCCGGCTCCCCCGTCGCGAATGACTCATTCGCGGCCTCCGAC
>NZ_JBFBBZ010000049.1:0-69725 GCF_040682935.1 Amycolatopsis sp. NPDC051061 | reverse complement strand
GGTGGCCCACACACCCCCCTTGTTCTCGGGGGCGGGGCCCCCCCCCCCCCCCACGCCCCCCCCGCGTGTTCTTTTGTTAAAAAATGTTAAACCCCCCTTACCCCCCCCCACGACGAGGTCAGCGGCGCATGGCCTTCAATCGCCAGACCGGAACCAGCACGCGGCCGTCCGCGTCGGTGCCGAGCCGGTCCAGCCCGGCGGGGTCGGCGTTCAGCATCGTCCGGACGCTCAGCTTCAGCTCCTCCGTCGTCATCGACGTCGTGTACAGCGTCGGCTCGAGCCGCTCGATCGTCCAGTCCTTCCCGACGGTCTCGCGCAGGTTCGCCTCGGTGATCAGGTACGGCGCCGGGAAGGCGTCCGGCACCTCGGGGGAGAAGGCGAACAGGTGCAGCCGCGCGCCCGGCCGCGTCGCGCGGGTCAGTGCCGCGAGGTACTGGTGCCGCTCGTCTTCGGTCAGGCAGTGGTAGAGCGCGCTGTCGAGGACGGTGTCGAAGCGGCCTTCGTGGCCCTCGAGCTTCGTCGCGTCGGCCACCGCGAAAGTGACGTCCGGCGTGCGAGCGCGGGCCTGCTCGATGGCCGACGGCGCGCCGTCCAGCCCGGTGACGGACAGTCCCCGCGAAGCGAGGAAGGCCGAGTTGTCGCCGAGCCCGCAGCCGATGTCGAGCACCTCGCCGGTGAACTCGCCGGCGTCCGCCAGCGCGACGACGGCGGGCTGCGGCGCGCCGATGTCCCACGGCATCTTCCGGCCCATCGGGGTGGCGCCCTGGTACAGCTCTTCGAAGTCGACGTCCTGTACGTCCATCACTGCCCCCTTATTCAACGTATGATGAGATCACTCCATCCTGCACCTCCTGTCAACCTGGTGGTAGTCGTTGAGTATGAAATTCGGGATCTCGACGTTCGTGACCGACGAAGGCATCCGGCCGGACGTGCTCGGTGCGGCGCTGGAGGAACGCGGCTTCGACTCGCTGTTCCTGGCCGAGCACTCGCACATCCCCGTCAGCCGGGAAAGCCCGTACCCGGGCGGGGGCGACCTGCCGGAGAAGTACAAGCGCACGCTCGACCCGTTCGTGGCGCTCACCGCCGCGGCCACCGCGACGTCGGAGCTGCTGCTCGGCACCGGCATCGCGCTGCTGATCCAGCGCGACCTGATCCACACCGCCAAGGAGGTCGCGTCGCTCGACCTGGTCTCCGACGGGCGCGCGCTGTTCGGCGTCGGCGTCGGCTGGAACCGCGAGGAGATGCGCAACCACGGCACCGACCCGAAGACCCGCGGCGCGCTGATCGACGAGCAGCTGGCCGCGCTCAAGGAGATCTGGACGAAGGACGAGGCCGAGTTCCACGGCGAGCACGTCGACTTCGACCCGATCTACGCGTGGCCGAAGCCGGTGCGCAAGCCGCACCCGCCGATCTACATCGGCGGCGAGAGCGAAGCGGCGCTGAACCGCCTCGCCCGCTACGGCGACGGCTGGCTGCTTCGCGGTCACACGCACTTCGACGAAGCCAAGCGCGTCCGCGGCTGGCTCGCCGACCAGGGCCGTTCGGATGTCGAGTTCGCCGTCTTCGGTGGTGACACGAAGGCCAAGGTGATCGACGGCTTCCGCGAGGCCGGCGTCGAGCGCTACACGTTCCTGTTGGAGACGCTGCCCGAGGCCGAGACGCTCAAGGCGCTGGACGAGCTGGCCGAGGTCGTCGCCGCCCACCGCTGACGGGCCACGGACCCAGGTCCGGGAGGTCGCCGGTGAGCCCGTTGCCGGCGGCCCGCCCGGACAGCCACGCCGCGAGGTCGCGCACGGACCCGGTCACTTCGGCGCCGCCGGTCCCCCAGCGGTGGTCGCCGGCGCGGATCGCCGCGCCGTCCGGCAGCCGGTCGGAGAGGAAGTCCACGGCGTGGCCGCAGAAGTCGTCGGGCCAGTCGGCGATGCCGACGCCGACGTCGAGGTCGACGGCGTGGATCCAGACCTCGCGCCAGCGGGCGAAGACGGTGCTGGACAGCTTGCCGTCGCGGTAGTCGACGTGCTGGTCCCAGTCCGTGACGCGCGCCCACGCGTCTTCGAGGCGGACGGAGTGCCGCAGCAGGTCACGCCGGTGTTCCTCGGCGCTCCGGCCCGCGGTGACCTCGATGATGCCGTCGCGGTCGTGCGTCTTCGGGTCGTAGAGCGGGATCAGCACGCCACGCAGGGCGTTTTCGACCAGGTCGGCCAGCGCGCGTCCCGCGTCCGTGACGTGGGCGAGCACGTGCCCGCGCGTCCAGCCGGGCAGCGGTGACGGCTCGCGCACCTGCTCGTCGGTCAGCGGCTCGAGCGCGCGGTGCAGCCGGCTGTGCGCTTCGGCGACCGCCGCCGCCGGGATCACTTGTCCAGCAGCAGGTGCACCGACAGTTCGAGGCGGTTGGCGACGTCGGCCGCCGACGCGCGGCGGGTCACCCAGGCCACCAGGTTCGCCATCCAGACGTCCGCGACGACGTGGAAGATGTCGCGATCGGCCTCGGCCGGCTCGGAGATGCCCATGGCCTGGGCGAACATGTTCTCCATCAGCCGCCCGACCTGCTCGACCTCGGCGGCCGCGGAGGTGTCGGCGAACATGAACGCGCGGACCATCGCCTCGGTCAGGTGCGGGTCGCGCTGCATCAGGCGGGTGTTGCGGCCGAGCACGAACATCAGCCGCTCGGCCGGCGTGTCGCCGGGGATGGCCTGGCGTTCCAGCTTCTCCTGCGCGCGCTCGAACTCGCGCGCGAGACCGGAGACGAGCAGGTGGATCTTGGACGGGAAGTACCGGTACAGCGTGCCGAGCGCGACGTCGGCCTTCTCGGCGACTGCGCGCATCTGCACGGCGTCGTAACCGCCCTTCGAGGCCAGCGCGAGGGTGGCGTCGATGATCCGGCGACGGCGGTCGCGCTGGGCGGCCGAGCCGAGCTCGTCGGCGCCGATCGCGCTCAGGCCGTTCCCGCGTGCCTTCGCCGGCGCTTTGGCTTTGCCGGGCATCGGCATTCCCCCGTCCTTCGGAACTTGTTCCAGTTCACGACGTAGAGTACCGGTCCTGGCGAAACGTTCACCAATTGACCCGCTGGCCGAAAAACTGTAACACGTTCTACACTCGTGAGTAGTGTCCGTACCGCGAGGAGGCCCCATGCCGGTCGCGCTCACCGAGGAACAGGCCGCGCTGGCCGAGGCGATCCACGCCTGGTCCGCCGCGCACTACCCCCGAGAGGCGGTGCGCGCGGCGGAAACCGGTCCGGCGGCCGGGATTCCCGCGGGCTTCGCCGAGCTGGGCCTGTTCGGCGTCGCTCTGCCGGCCGCGGCCGGTGGCGCCGACGGCACCGTCGCGGATCTGGCCGCCGGACTGGCCGCGGCGGCCGAAGAACTCGTTCCCGGTCCCGTGCTCGGCACCGCTTTGGCCGGCCTTCTGCTCGCGGATGTCCCTTCGGCGAAAGAGCTGCTCGCCGCCGTCGCCGAGGGGGAGGCCACGGTCGCCGTGCTGCTGGACGCACCGTCGCTTGACGACGGCGTCAGCGGGCCGGTGCCGGGCGCTACTGCCGAATCGTGGCTGGTGGTGCCGGTCGGCGGCGGCCACGTGCTGCTCGCGCCGGGGACGCCCGGGGTGATCGTCGAGCCGCTGACGGCGTTCGACTTCTCGCGCCCGCTGGCGCGCGTCCGGTTCTCCGGCGTTCGTGCCGATCCCCTGACGCTGCCGCCGGTCGAGTCGTCGGCGGCGATTTTGTCCGCGGCCGAAGCCGCCGGGGTGGCACGGCGCTGCCTGAGCGTCGCCGTCGAGTACGCCAAGGTCCGCGAGCAGTTCGGCAAGCCCATCGGCGGGTTCCAGGCGATCAAGCACCTGTGCGCCGAAATGCTTTGCCGCGCCGAAGCGGCCGAAGCGCTGGCCTGGGATGCGGCTTCCGGGCAGCACCCGCTGTCGGTGGCGAGTGCGGCCGTCGTCGCCCTCGACGCGGCCGTCGCCAACGCGAAGGACTGCATCCAGGTGCTCGGCGGGATCGGGTTCACCTGGGAGCACGACGCGCATCTCTACCTGCGCCGGGCCGTGGCGTTGCGGCAGTGGCTCGGCGGTTCCGGTCCGTGGCGGCGTCAGGCGGCTTCGCTGGCTCTCGCCGGGACCGAGCGGACGCTGGGCGTCGACGTCGGGGACGACCCCGCCTTGCGCGACGAGGTGGCGCGGATCGCGGTGCTTTCCGGTTCTGAGCAGCGGGTCGCTTTGGCCGACGCGGGACTGCTGACGCCACACTGGCCGGCGCCGTTCGGGCGCGGTGCCGACGCGGCGGAGCAGCTGCGGATCGACGGCGCGCTGGCGGCGGCCGACGTCCGCCGGCCGGACCTGGTGATCGGTGCGTGGGCGGTGCCGACGATCCTCGAGCACGGCAGCGACGAGCAGCGTTCCCGGTTCGCCCGGCCCACCCTCCGGGGTGAAATCACGTGGTGCCAGCTGTTCAGCGAGCCGGGGGCCGGGTCCGACCTGGCCGCGCTGCGGACGGCCGCGCGGCGCGTCGACGGCGGCTGGCGGCTGACCGGGCAGAAGGTGTGGACGTCGCTGGCCCGCGAAGCCGACTGGGGGATCTGCCTGGCGCGCACCGATCCGGACGTGCCCAAGCACCAGGGGATCACGTACTTCCTGGTGGACATGCGCGCCGAGGGCATCACGACGCGGCCGCTGCGGGAGATCACCGGCGAGGCCGTGTTCAACGAGGTGTTCCTCGACGACGTGTTCGTCCCGGACGCCGACGTCGTCGGCACGCCGGGCGGCGGCTGGCGGCTGGCGCGCACGACGCTGGCGAACGAGCGGGTGGCCCTCGGGGGCGGATCCGCGGTGGGGGAGAGCGTGCAGTCGTTGGTGTCCACAGTGGACGCGGCTGCGCTGGACGACGTGGCCGTGGACCGGCTCGGTTCGCTGGTGGCGTTCGGGGTGGCGGGGTCGGTGCTGGACCTGCGGTCGGCCCTGCGCCGGCTGGAGGGGCAGGACCCGGGCGCGGAGTCGAGCGTGCGGAAGCTGCTGGGGGTGCAGCACCGGCAGGAGGTCGCGGAGTTCGCCCTGGAGCTGGCGGGCGCGGGTGCGCTGGTCGCGGGCGATCCGGCGCAGCACGAGTTCCTGCTGACGCGCTGCCTGTCCATCGCGGGCGGCACGACCCAGGTCCTGCGTTCGTTGACGGCGGAACGCCTGCTGGGCCTGCCCCGCGGCTGATGCCCCTCCAATCACGCGAGTTACGTCTCCGATCACGCGAGTCCCGGCTCTGATCACGCGGGATGCGGCTCCGATCACGCGGATCCGGGGTGTCCGGGCGGCGCGAAAGGACCGTTCGCGCCGCCCGGGCCGAAACTGTCGGGGGCGTGTTCTAGCGTTGCCGTCGTGGAGTTCAGCGCAGACACCCGGGCCACCTACCTTCCCGCGGATCCCCCGCGGGACGGCGTGCTGGCCTTGTGGGGCGATGACGTGGCCGGCGGGACCACGATCGAGCTCGTGCTGCCCCGGGGCGGGAAGTTCGCACGCACGAAGGTCGACGCCGAGCTCGTCCCGCTCGAACGCGCGCTGCCCCGCCTGCTCGCGGTGGGGGAGGAGGCCAGCCCGGCCGTCGCGGCGTGGTCGGCGGCCGTCAACGCCGGGGTGAACCTCGTCGCGCGGGGGCGGCTGCGGCCCGCCGTCTCGCCGGCGGGGGCGGCGGCCTGGCGGATCGGGCCGTTGGACGCGGCCGACGAAGAGCTGCTGCGAGGCCTGGCCGGCGCCCTGCCACCGGAGGCGTACGCGCTGCCGCTGACCGGTCTGAAACGCATCCGCCTGCACTCGCCGGACTCGCTGGTCCGCGCCCTCTGGGACGCGACGGCCGACCTGCTGGCGCGCAGCCCGGCGGCGCCGGTCGGGGCCGGCGACCCGGCGTTCGCGGCGCGCGAACCGGCGCTGCTCGGCCCGGACGGCGCGGCCTGGCTGGCCGAGCTGGAGGCCCGCGAACCCCGCGGCGTCCAGGTGCTGCTGCGCGTCGAAGGCCGGGACGACGACACGTTCGCCGGGGTGCTGGCGGTGCGCAGCATGGCGGAGGCGAGCCTGGTGGTGGAGGCGTCGACGCTGTGGGACGCGCCGGATGCGGTCCTGAACCGGCTCGGCGACCAGGTGGAGACGCAGCTGCTGCTCGGCCTGCGCCGCGGCGCGCGGGCGTGGGCGCCGCTGGGCCGGGTGCTGGCGCAGGCCGCGCCCGCGGAGCTGCCGCTGACCGACGACGAGGTCGTCGACCTGCTCACCGACGGCGCCCGCGACCTCGGCGGCGCGGGCATCGAGGTGCTCTGGTCGAAGGGGCTGTTCGCCGGCGAGGTGAAGGCGAGGGCGAGCGCGACCCAGGCGCCGGCGAGCGTCACGGAGGCGGAGTTCGCGCTGAAGAGCCTCCTGGAGTTCCGCTGGCAGCTCAGCCTGGGCGGCGAGCAGCTGACCGAGGCGGAGGTCGCGGCGCTCGCGGAGGCGAAGCGTCCGCTGGTCCGGCTGCGCGAGCAGTGGGTGCGGGTGGATCCGCAGCTGCTCGCGCGGGTCCGGAGCCGCACCCGCAAGCTCGACGCGGGCGAGGCCCTGGCGGCGGCGCTGACGGGCGAGCTGGAACTGGACGGCGAGCGTGTCGAGTTCGCGGCGCCCCCGGTGCTGGGCGGGCTGGCGGAGCGGCTTCGCGACCGGGAGGGCGCTTCGGTGCCCCCGCCGCCCGGGTTGCAGGCGACGCTGCGGCCGTACCAGCAGGCGGGGCTGGCGTGGCTGGCGACGATGACCGGGCTCGGCTTGGGCGCGTGCCTGGCCGACGACATGGGACTGGGCAAGACGATCCAGCTGATCGCGCTGCACCTGCACCGCCGAGCACTGGCGGGCCCGCCGGGCGCGCGCCGGTCCGAGGGCGGGTCGATCGCGGCTCAGGTCGCCACACTCCCGGTGGGAGCGGTGCCTGCCGAGCCCGAGGCCGGCGGCCCTCTCGACTTGGCCAAAGCCCCGGCCGGCAACCAGACCTACTCGACCGAAGCCGCCGCGGAGCTTGCCGAGCCTCGGCCCGATGGGCAGCCCCACCCGACCGAATCCGCGGAGCCTGCCGAATTCCCACCCGCCGACCACTCTGCTTCGACCGGCGGCCCAACCCTGGTCCTCTGCCCGACCTCCCTGCTCGGCAACTGGGAACGCGAGTTCGCCCGCTTCGCCCCGGACATCCCGGTCCGCCGGTTCCACGGCGGCGGCCGTCACCTCGACGACCTCGCTCCCGACGAGGTCGTGCTCGCCACCTACGGCGTCCTCCGCCGCGATCGCGAGACGCTGTCCGAAGTGGACTGGGGACTCGTCGCCGCGGACGAAGCGCAGCACGTCAAGAACCCGCTGTCCGCCACCGCCAAGGAGCTCCGCAAGGTTCCGGCCCGGGCCAAGGTCGCCCTCACCGGCACCCCGGTCGAGAACCGCCTCACCGAACTCTGGTCCATTGTGGACTGGACCACCCCCGGGCTGCTCGGCCCGCTCGACCGCTTCCGCCGCACGGTGGCGCGCCCGATCGAGCGCGACCGCGACAAGGCCGTCACCGAGCGGCTGGCCGCCACCGTCCGGCCGTTCCTGCTGCGGCGCCGCAAGTCCGACCCGGACATCGCCCCGGAGCTGCCGCCCAAGACCGAGACCGACCGGTTCGTCCCGCTCACCGCCGAGCAGACCACGCTCTACGAAGCCGTCGTGCGCGAGAACCTCGCCGAAATCCGGGAGACGCAGGGCATCAAGCGGCGCGGCCAGGTCCTGCAGCTGCTCACCGAGCTCAAGCAGATCTGCAACCACCCGGCGCAGTTCCTCAAGGAACCGCACAGCGCGCTCACCGGCCGGTCCGGCAAGCTCGCCGCGTTCGAAGAACTCGTCGACGTCATCCTCGACGAGGGCGAGAGCGTGCTCGTCTTCAGCCAGTACGTCCAGCTCTGCCGGCTGCTCGAACGCCGGCTCAAGGACCGGGGCCTGCCCACCGAGCTGCTCTCCGGCGAAAGCTCACCGGCGAAACGCCAGGACATGGTCGACCGGTTCCAGGCCGGCGAGATCCCGGTGTTCCTGCTCTCGCTCAAGGCGGGCGGCGTCGGGCTCAACCTGACCCGGGCCACCCACGTGATCCACTACGACCGCTGGTGGAACCCGGCGGTCGAGGACCAGGCCACCGACCGCGCGTACCGCATCGGCCAGGACCGGCCGGTCCAGGTCCACCGGCTGATCGCCGAGGGCACCCTCGAGGAGCGGATCGCGCAGGTGCTCGAAAAGAAGCGCGGGCTGGCCGAGTCGATCGTCGGCGCGGGGGAGGACTGGATCACGGAGCTGTCCGACGACGAGCTCGCCGACCTGGTCCGGCTCGGGAGCGGGTGATGCCCCCGAGGCGGAACTTCGGCCGGACGTGGTGGGGCCGCGCCTGGGTCGACGCGCTGGAGCAGCGCGCGAAGCTCGACCCGAACCGGCTGCCCCGCGGGCGGACGTACGCGCGCAAGGGGACGGTCGGCGAGCTGCACTTCGGCGCCGGGGCGATGACGGCCCGAGTACGCGGCAGCCGGCCGCAGCCGTACAAGGTGACCATCACCATGCGCACCTTCACCGACGGCGAGTGGGACACGCTGCTCGGCGTCGTCGGCACGCAGCTCGGGCACGCGGCCGCGCTGCTCGACGGCGAGCTGCCCGCCGCGCTCGCCGAGCAGGCCCGCGAGGCGGGCGCCGACCTGCTGCCCGGCCCGGGCGACCTGCGGCCGCGGTGCTCGTGCCCGGACTCGGCGAACCCGTGCAAGCACGTCGCCGCCGTGTACTACCTGGTCGCCGACGAGGTGGACCGCGACCCGTTCACGCTGTTCCTGCTGCGCGGGCGCCCGCGGGCGGACGTCCTGGCCGAGCTGCGGTCCCGCCGGGCCCCAGCGCGCGGCGAGAAGCCGAAGCTGCCGAAGCGCGTGGACGAGGGGCTGACGCCCCGCGCGGCCTACGCCCGGCGCCCGGGCGCGATCCCGGCCTTGCCGCCGCCCCCGCGGGTGGCCGGACCACCGGCGACCCTGGACCTCGACCCGCCTCCGAGCACAGGCTGGACGTCGGCGGCGCTGTCGGTGCTCGCGGCGGACGCGGCATCGCTGGCGCGTGACCTGTTGACCAGCGGCGCGACGGCCGCGGAGCTGACGTTCGAGGAGGACCTGGCGCGCCGGGCAGCGAGCCGGACCGGCTCGGAGTTCACCGCGTTGGCGACCGCGGCCGGGGTACCACTGCGGGACTTGGTCCATTGGGCGGAGGCCTGGCGCGAAGCCGGCCGCGGCGGTTTGGCGGTCGTGCGCGAGACGTGGCAGCCGGGCCCGGGTCCGCTGGCCGAAGCGCAAGCAGTGCTGGCCGAGGCGGGCCTCCCGGGAACGCCCAAGGTCTGGCGCAATCGCTTGACGCAGGGGGAGTTGCAGCTGCGCTACGGCCGTGACGCCCGCTGGTACCGGTTCATCCGCGTGGGCGCGGAGTGGCGCTTGGACGGCCCCCCGTCGGCAAGCCCGGTGGACCTGGCGTACTGATCGCGGCGGCCGGCCAACCTGCGCGCCGCTACCGGTTCTCGGCCTTCCAGGCGTTGTACGTGAAGTCCAAGAACCGCGCCACACCCCGCACGACATGCGCACTCCGCACCGAAGTGAACACATCGAACGCGTGCTGGGCCCCAGCCAGCTCCGCATAAGCCACCGGCGCCCGCGACTTCTCCCGCAGCCGCCGCACGAACTCGCGTGCCTCCCGCACCGGCACCAGCGAGTCGTCCCGCCCGTGGATCACGAAGAACGGCGGTGCCTCCGAAGAAATCCGGTCCAGCGGAGACGCCGCCACATAGTCGTCCAAGTGGGTGACCGGATCGCGATCAGCCGCGAACACCCGCCGCGCGATCAAGCTCTCCAGGCGGTACTGACTCGCCCGAGCCCCGGACGTCGCCGCGAAGTCGTACACCCCGTAGTGCGGCACGCACGCCTGGACGCTCGTGTCCGCGTCCTCGAACTCCGGCTGCAACGCCGGGTCGTTCTGCGACAACGCCAGCAGCGCCGACAGGTGACCGCCCGCCGAACCGCCCGTCACCGCCACAAAACTCGGGTCGCCGCCGTACGACGCGATCTCCGAACGGATCCACGCCAGTGCCTGCTTCGCCGCCACGATGTGCGCCGGCCAGCGATGGGCCGGGGACAACGGATAGTTGATCGCGACGCACACCCAGCCGCGACGAGCCAGGTAGCGCATCAGCGGCCGCCCCTGCTCCTCCTTGTTGCCGATCACCCACGCGCCGCCGTGGACCTGCAGCAATACCGGTGCGCCGGTGACCGGCGAAGAGGGCCGGTACACGTCCAGCAGGAACCGCTTGCCGCCCGGGGCGTACGCGACGTCGCGGTCGACCCGCACGTCCGGCGCGCCCATCCGGAACGGCAGCGCCAGCTCGCCCCACGGCAGACCCAGGTCGGACCGGCCCAGCTCGGCCGCGTAATCGTCGCCCAGAGCGTTGGTCAGCGCCGCCTCGATCTCCTCGCGGGCTCCGTGACCCGTCCGGACCAGCGCCGCGAGCCCGGCGGCGGAGGCCGCGGCCATCGCGAGGCCGGCCTGTGTCGACCGGTCGCGGACGCCGTGGCGGGCGACGTGGACCAAGGAGTCCGCCGCCGTCAGCGCCAGGAACTGGGGCGCGAGCTCCCCGGTCAGCCACCCGGCGAAGAACGCCGGGATGGTCGTGGACCGGGCCCGCAACGGGCGGAGCGCGTTCGCGGTGAGGCCGAGCTGGACCGCGCGACGGATCAGGAAATTCGGCTGCACCACCGCGATGGTACCGGCGAGTAGGGTGACGCGCCGCTCACCGGAAGTGGCTTACGCTGATCGGCATGCAGAGACTGAGCGGCCTCGACGCGAGCTTCCTCTACCTCGAGACGCCGTCCCAGGTCCTGCACGTCTGTGGCCTGCTCATCCTCGACGGCTCGACCGTCCCCGGCGGCTACACCTTCGCGAAGCTCGCGGAAAAGCTCGAAGAACGGGTCCGCGTGATCCCGGCGTTCCGCCGCAAACTGCACAATCCGCCCTGGAACATCGGGCATCCCGTCTGGGTCGAGGACGCGGACTTCGACCTCGACCACCACGTGCACCGCATCGGCGTGCCGGCCCCCGGCGACCGCGCCGAGCTGGGCGAGCTGTGCGCGCACATCGCCGGGCAGCAGCTCGACCGTGCGCACCCGCTCTGGCAGCTGTACGTCATCGAAGGCCTGGCCGACGGCCGGATCGCCGTGCTGCTGAAGATGCACCACGCGAGCGTCGACGGTGTGAGCGGCGCCAGCCTGATCACCTACCTGGCCGGCCTGGAGCCCGACGGGCCGATGCCGGAGATCGAAGAGGACCGCAATTCCGCGCTGCCTTCGCCGCTGCGCCTCCTCCGCTCCGGCGTCGAGAGCGTCGCGAGACGTCCCGCCGAGGTCGCGCGGCTGCTGCCGGACCTGCTGGAGCTCGTGCCGCGGTGGCTCGGGAAAGCCCTGCGCGGCAAGGGGATGCCGATCCCCTTCACCGCGCCGCGGACGTCGCTGAACGGCACGATCACCGGGCACCGCAGCGTCGCGTTCGCCCAGCTCGGCCTCGACGACGTCAAGGACGTGAAGAACGCTTTCGGCGTCACGGTGAACGACGTCGTGCTCGCGCTCGTCGCCGGCGCGCTGCGGGACTTCCTCGAAGCGCGCGGCGACCTGCCCGAAGACCCGCTGGTCGCGACCGTCCCGGTCTCGGTGCACGACCGGACCGAGCGCGACCACGGCAGCAACAAGGTCTCGGCGTTCTTCGCGTCGCTGCCGACGCACCTGGCCGACCCGGCCGCGCGGGTGTTCTTCCTCGCCGAGGCCAACCGGCTCTCGAAAGATCACCACTACGACATCGACGCCGACATGCTGCAGGACTGGGCGCAGTTCTCGGCCGCGACGGCGTTCGGGCTGGCCGTGCGCGCGTACTCGGCGTTGCGCCTGGCCGAGAAGCACCCGGTGGTGCACAACCTGGTCGTCTCCAACGTCCCCGGCCCGCCGATGCCGCTGTACTTCCTCGGCGCGCGGATCACCGGCTTCTACCCGCTCGGCCCGGTCTTCCACGGCGCCGGGCTGAACGTCACGGTGCTGTCCAACGCGGGCAAGGTGCACATCGGGCTCCTCGGCGCGCGGGAGCTGGTCAAGGACCTGTGGCCGCTCGCCGACGCGCTCCCGCAGGCCCTCGACGAGCTGCTCAAGGCCGCGGGCTAGCGCGGGCTCAGCACCACGACCGGGATCTCCCGGTCGGTCCAGGCCTGGTACTTCGCGAAGTCGGCGTACAGCTCCACCAGCCGCGGCCAGAGATCCGCGCGTTCCTCACGTTCGGCCACGCGAGCCGTGACGAGCACGTCGCGCCGGCCCTTGAGGTGGACGCGGGTCTCGGGGTGCGCCAGCAGGTTGCGGTACCACTGCGGGTGCCGGGGCAGTCCGCCCTGGGAGCCGACGATGACGACGTCCTCACCGGACCGCAGGTAGAGCAGCGGCGTGGTGAACAGCCGGCCGGACTTGCGCCCGCGGTGCTCCAGCAGCAGCGTCGGCACGGGCTTGCGGAACCCGGCCCCGATCCGCCACGTGCTGCCGATCCGGCCGCCGGTCAGCTTGAAGAGCGCGACCTGGGCCTTCGCCCCGTACTTCATGGCCTTGGCCGTCACGGGCGAGTCCAAGCCGCTGGGCTTTTCGTCGGGCAGGCTGAAGCGTCCCATCGTCAGTTCCTTCCTCGGAGCGAGTGGACCGCGGCGACCAGGGCGGGCACCCAGCGATCCGCGGCGAGCACGCAGGCAGCGTGCCCGGCCGCGACCTCGTACGTCGCCGCGCCGGGGATGCGGCGGGCCAGGGACCGCTGGTGGCCGGGGGCGATGAACCGGTCCCGGGTGGTCACGACGACGGCCGCGGGCAGCCGCAGCGTGGAGAGCCACGGCGTCGAGTCGAACCGCCCGATCTCGTCGACGGCCACCGCGATCTCCCACGGCGTGGTCGACCGGAACTCCCGCAGCCCCCACCGGTAGTCCTGGACGCGTTCGCGCGGGACGGCGGCGGGCACGGCCGGCAGCTTCACGCGCTCGCGCAGCTGCCGCAGCGTCCGGCCGAGGACGTCGAGCGCGACGCTCTGGCGCAGCCCGCGGCGGAAGGTGCTCGCGGTCGAGCAGAGCACCAATCCGGTAACACGTTCTGGTTCGGCCCGGGTGACGAGCTGGGCGACCATCCCGCCCATCGAGTACCCGGCGAGCGCGAACCGCCCGATGCCGAGCGCGTCCGCCACGGCGGTGACGTCGCCGGCGCAGTCGGCGAGCCGGAACTCGGGCGACCGGATGCCCCGGCCGTGCCACCGCTGGTCGAACACGACGACGCGGTGGTGGCGCGCCAGTCGTTCGAGGGTTGGATACCAGGTCAGCAAGCCCGTACAGGCCACCGAATGCAGCAGGACGAGGGCGGGCGCGTCCCGCGGGCCGACGTCGGTGACGACGGTCCGCCCGCGCCCGGGCAGGTCGAGGGGGACCGGATCGGGCACGCCCGCGGTCGGCGGCACGGTGATCCGCCGGCGCCGGCCCGTGCCGTCCGGTTCGGTCACCGCCACTGAAGCTCCTCCGGGAGGGGTTGCCGTACCGGCGCTTTCCGGTTAAGACTAGAACAGGTTTCAGTATTGCGCCGAGCCGGAGGACAGGCGTGGACTTCACCCTTGACGATACGCAGACGGAGATCGCCGCCCTCGCCGCGAAGGTGCTCGGTGATTTCGGGGGTGCGACCCCCGGACCCCGCGCGGGGGGCTCCGCCCCCACGGACGCCCCGAAGCGGGTGGTGGACGACGATCCTTGGCGCGCGCTCGCGAACGCGGGCCTGCTCGCCCTCGCCCTGCCGCCCGACCTGGAGGGCGACGGCCTGGGCATCGCGGAGATCGCGCAGGTCCTGACCGAGGTCGGCCGCGCCGCCGCGCCGGTGCCCGCCTACGCCGCCCTGGCGCTGGGGGTCCTGCCGATCGAGACCCTGGGCACGCCCAGGCAGCGCGCGGAGCTCCTGCCGCCGGTGGCCGCGGGGGAGGCGCTGCTCACCGCGGCCCTGCACGAGCCGTCCGCCCCGCTGGTCGCCGAACCCGCGGCGACCGCGCGCCCGGGCAACGGGAAGTGGCTGCTCAGCGGCGTGAAGACCGCCGTCCCGTACGCGAGCGAAGCCACCCGGATCCTGATGCCCGTGACCACGCCGCACGGCACCGCCGTGTACCTGGTCGACCCGCACGCCGACGGCGTCACGCTCGTCCCGACGCCCACTTCGGCCGGCGCGCCGGAGTACACCGTGCGCCTGGACGACGTCGCCGTCGAGGAGACGGACCTCCTGTTCGACCGGGGCGCGGTCAGCGCGCTGCACCGGTTCGCGCTGGCCGGCGCGCTGGCGGTCGGGGACGGCCTCCTGGCCGGTGCCCTGGCCCTGACGGTGAAGCACGTGGGCGAGCGCGCCCAGTTCGGCCGTCCGCTCGCGACGTTCCAGGCGGTGGCGGGCCAGATCGCCGACGTCTACGTCGCCTCCCGGACCGTGCACCTGGCCGTGACGTCCGCCGTGTGGCGGCTGGCGGCCGGCCTCGACGCGGACGCCGAACTGGACATCGCGGCCTACTGGCTCGCCGAAGAAGCGCCCAAGGCGCTCGCGACCTGCCACCACCTGCACGGCGGGGTCGGCGTCGACGAAACCTATCCGCTGCACCGGTATTCATCGGCGGTGAAGGACCTCGGCCGGGGGCTCGGCGGCGCCGCGCACCGGCTCGGCAGGCTCGGCGAACGAGTGGCGGGGTGAGTGCGATGCACGTCGAACTGACCGCGGCGCAGAAAGCACTGCGCACCGAGTTCCGCGACTACTTCGCCGGGCTGATCAGCCCCGGGGAACGCCAGGCGATGCTGCGCGAGCGGCACGGACCGGTGTTCCGCGAGATCGTCCGCCGGATGGGCCGCGACGGCCGGCTCGGCGTCGGCTGGCCGGTGGAGTACGGCGGGCAGGGCTTCGGCGGGATCGAGCAGCACCTGTTCGTCGACGAGGCCGCGCGCGCCGACGTCCAGCTGCCCTCGGTGACGCTGCAGACCGTCGGGCCGACCCTGCAGCAGTACGGCACGGACGAGCAGAAGTCCTTCTTCCTCCCCAAGATCCTGGCCGGCGAAATCCACTTCGCGATCGGCTACACCGAGCCGGAGGCGGGCACCGACCTCGCCGCGCTGCGGACGACGGCGGTGCGCGACGGCGACGAGTACGTCGTCAACGGCCAGAAGATCTTCACCACCGGCGGCCACGACGCGGACTACATCTGGCTCGCCGTCCGGACCGCGCCGGACGCGCCGCGGCACAAGGGCATCTCGATCCTCATCATGGACACGAGCGACCCCGGCTACTCCTGGACGCCGATCATCACCTGCGACGGCGCCCACCACGTCAACGCGACGTACTATTCGGACGTTCGGGTTCCGGTGGACCGCCTGGTGGGCAAGGAGAACGAGGGCTGGCGGCTGATCACGACGCAGCTCAACCACGAGCGCGTCATGCTCGGCCCGGCCGGGCGGATCGGCGGGTTGTACGACCGCGTGCGCGCCTGGGCCGCCGCCCACGGCCTGCTGGACCTCGCCGACGTCCGGGCCGTGCTGGCCGAGGCGATGGCGGTGACGCGGGTGAACGAGCTGCTGAACTGGCAGGTCGCGGTGTCCTCGGCGAGCGCGCCGGTGGCCGTCGGCGACGCCTCGGCGACGAAGGTGTTCAGCTCCGAGGTCATCCAGCGCATCGGCCGGAACCTCGAAGAGCTCGTCGGGCGCCACGGCGACCTGGCCGATCCGGACACCGCCGAGCTGGCGGAATGGCTGGACGTCGCCGCGAAGCGCAACATCGTGCTGACGTTCGGCGGCGGGGTCAGCGAAATCCAACGGGAGCTGATCGCCTCGATCGGCCTGGGCCTGCCGAGGGTGCCGCGATGAACGACCAGGACATCATCGAAGCCGCCGAGAAGGTCGCCGCGCGCGGCGAATGCGCGCCGCGCCTGGCGCGGGACCCGGTGAACCAGGCCATGGTGAACAACTGGGTAGAAGCGATCGGGGACACCAACCCGGTCTACACCGACCCGGAGTTCGCCGCGAAGAGTGTCCACAAGGGACTGGTGGCGCCGCCCGCGATGGCGCAGGTGTGGACGATGGGCGGGCTGAACGTCCCGCGCGGCACCGACGACCCGCTCGGCCTGATGATGGAGCTGCTGGACGAGGCCGGGTTCACGTCCGTCGTGGCGACGAACTCGGAGCAGACCTACCACCGCTACCTGCGGCCCGGCGAACAGGTCGAAGTGCGGACGGCGCTGGAAAGCGTGGTCGGCCCCAAAAAGACCGCGCTGGGGGAAGGCTGGTTCGTCACCACGCGCGTGCGGTGGTACGTCGAAGACGAAGCCGTGGCGGAGATGATGTTCCGCGTCCTCAAGTTCCGCCCGCCCGCGCCGAAGCCGCCACCGGCGCCGGTGCTGCGGCCGGTGATCAGCCGCGACACGGAGTTCTTCTGGGACGGTCTTCGCGAAGGCGAGCTGCGGATCCAGCGCTGGGGCGAGACCCTGCGGCACCCACCCGGGCCGATGCCGCCCGACGGCTCGCTGGACGCGAAGCCGGACTACGTGGTCGCGAGCGGCCGCGGAACCGTGTATTCGTACGTCGTGCACCACCACCCGCCGGTGCCGGGCAAGGAAATGCCGTTCGTCGTGGCGCTCGTGGAGCTGGAAGAGGGGGTCCGGGTGCTGGCCGAACTGCTGGATGCCTCAGCCGAGGAAGTCCACATCGGACTTCCGGTGGTGGCGACCTTCGTCCGCGTCGACGACGACCTGACGCTGCCCGCCTGGAAGGTGGCGCGATGACCGTCGCCGAAGGAACCGAGCTGCCGCCGCTGACGATCGAGGCGACGCCGACGTTCGTCATCAGCACCGCACTGGCCACCCGCGACTTCCAGGACGTCCACCACGACCGGGATTCGGCGGCGGCGCGCGGCTCGAAGGACATCTTCCTCAACATCCTCACCGACACCGGCCTGGTGCAGCGGTTCGTGTCGGCGTGGGCCGGGCCGGAGGCGCTGATCCGGTCGGTCAAGATCCGGCTCGGGGTGCCCTGCTACGCCTACGACACGCTGACGTTCACCGGTCGCGTGGTTTCCCGGGAGGGCAACGACGTCGTCGTGGCGGTGTCCGGGGTGGACTCGCTCGGCGAGCACGTCGCCGGGACCGTGGAGGTGACGCTGCCGTGACGCTCTCGGGTCAGGCGGCCATCGCCGGGATCGGCGCGACGGAGTTCTCGAAGGACTCCGGGCGCAGCGAACTGCGGCTGGCCGCCGAATGCATTTCCCACGCCTTGGCCGATGCCGGGCTGGCCGCGTCCGATGTGGACGGACTGGTGTCGTTCACCATGGACGGCAACGCGGAAATCGCGGTGGCGCGGGAGCTGGGAATCCCCGAACTGAAGTTCTTCAGCCGCATCCACTACGGCGGCGGCGCGGCGGCGGCGACCGTGCAGCAGGCCGCGATGGCGGTGGCGACCGGCGTCGCGGACGTCGTCGTCGCGTACCGGGCGTTCAACGAGCGTTCCGGCATGCGGTTCGGCCAGGTGTCCCCGGCCGCGGCCGGACAGGTCAACTCGTCCGGCGTCGACAACGCGTTCCACTACCCGATGGGCATCGCGACGCCGGCCGCGACGGTGGCCATGGTCGCGCAGCGGTACCTCCACGACTACGGCGCGACGAGCGAGGACTTCGGCCGGGTGGCGGTGGTCGACCGCAAGCACGCGGCGACCAACCCGAACGCGTGGTTCCACGAGCGGCCGATCACCCTCGAGGAGCATCAGTCGTCACGCTGGGTGGCCGAGCCGCTGCACCTGCTCGACTGCTGTCAGGAGAGCGACGGCGGGGTGGCCCTGGTCGTGACGAGCGTCGAACGGGCCCGCGATCTGGCGCAGGCGCCGGCGGTGATCGCGGCGGCGGCGCAGGGGAGCGGGCCGGACCAGTACGTGATGACGAGCTACTACCGCGACGACCTGGCCGCGCTGCCCGAGATGGGCGTCGTGGGGCGGCAGCTGTGGGGCCAGTCCGGGCTCGGACCGTCCGATGTGGACGTCGCCGTGCTGTACGACCACTTCACGCCGTACGTGTTGATGCAGCTGGAGGAGCTGGGTTTCTGCGGTCGCGGCGAGGCGAAGGACTTCATCGCCGACGGCGCGCTGGAGCTCGACGGCGCGCTGCCGTTGAACCCGCACGGCGGCCAGCTCGGCGAGGCGTACATCCACGGGATGAACGGCATCGCGGAGGGTGTCCGGCAGCTCCGCGGCACGGCGGTCAACCAGGTCGCCGGCGCGGCCCGGGTGCTGGTCACGGCGGGGACGGGAGTGCCGACGAGCGGCCTCATCCTGACGGGTGACTGAGGCGTCACCTCATTGACGGCTGGTGCCCGGCCGTCGTGGATGTCACGGTGGAGACACCACCCACGACGGAGAGTGAGGCCGACTGGCGATGGTCGTCGACTGGACGCTCACCGCGGTGTTCGCGGCGCTGGCGCTGCCGTGCGTGCTGCGGCTCGTCCGCCTCGACTACGGGCGGCTGGGGTTGTCGGTGCGCCACGGCGACCTGGCGGAGCTGCTGCTGGTGGTCGCGATGGTGGCGATGCTGTCCCCGGTCGGCGGCCCGATCCCGGCGGCGGGCTGGCAGGCGGTGCTGGCGTTGACGGCGGGCTGGTTCGCGGTGGCGTGGTGGCGGGGCCGAGCGGGCTGCGCGCACCACGCGCTCTCGGCGGCGGCGATGCTCTACATGGTGACGGCGATGCCCCACGACGGCATGGCGCACGGGCCGTGGCTGACGATGTCCACGATGGACTCACGACTGGCGTTGCCGCTGGTCGCGGTGGCGGCGGCGGGGTATTTCGTGGCGGACGCGGCGTGGTCGGGGGTGCGCGCGGTCCGCAGGTCGGTGCTGGCGCCGTCCGGATCGGCCGGTTCCGCGGTGGAGGCGGCCGGGGGCGGGGCCGGGCAGGCTTCGCGCGCGGTCTGCCGGGCGGTGATGGGAGCCGGCATGGGCTACATGCTGCTGGCGTCGGCCCTGTGAGGTGAGCCGAGGCGGACTTCTCAGTCCTGGATCCGGCGAACCTCGCCCAAGGGGCTTTCGCCGGCGGCCGGGAGCGAAGCCGCCGGGTGGCTCGCCGTCCACTGGGTCGCCGCCGCGATGTCGTTCTTCAGCGCCGTGATCAGGTCCTCCGCCGAGGCGTACGCCTGCTGCTCCCGCAGGTGGGTCCCCAGCCACACCACCAGCGTCTCGTCGTACAGATCCCCCGTGAAGTCCAGCAGGTGGGCCTCCAGCAGCCGGTACCCGTCCGCTCCGTAGTACGTCGGGCGGCGGCCGACCGAGATGGCCGCCGCGATGTGGGAGCCGTCGAAACGGCGGACCCAGCCCGCCCACACCCCGTCGCCCACGGACCCGGCCTGGTCGCGCAGTGCGATGTTCGCCGTGGGAAAGCCCAGCTCACGGCCTCGTTCGTCGCCGTGCTCGACCGTGCCCCGCACCACGAAGTATTCCGGCATCCGTCCTCCCGAAGTCACCCCTCCACGGTAGCGGTCGAGGGCCGGGACGTTCTCACGAAGTGGACACCAGTACCGTGTCCGCCAGCACCGGCGCGTCGTCGCGCTCCACCGCCGTCGTCGTCACCAAGAGCCGCTCCTCCGAGCGCCACACCCGGATCCGCAGCGTCTCGCCCGGGAACACCACCCCGGCGAACTTCGTCGCGAACGACGCCACCCGCGCCGGATCGCCGTCGAGGAACTCGTTGACCAGCACGCGCGCGACGATCCCGTACGTGCACAGCCCGTGCAGAATCGGCTGGGGGAATCCGGCCGACGCGGCGAACGCCGGGTCCGCGTGCAGCGGGTTCCGGTCCCCGCACAGCCGGTACAGCAGCGCCTGCTGGGGCAACGTCGGCGTCTCGAAGACGAAGTCCGGCGCGCGCGTCGGCCACTCGATCCGGTCGGACGGACCCCGCGAACCCCCGAAACCGCCTTCACCGCGGGCGAAGATGCTCGACCGGGCCGTCCACAGCGGATCGCCGGCCGACGAGGTCACCGCGACCTCCTGGACCACCACCGCGGCCTTGCCCTTGTCGAACACGTCCGCGATCCGCGAGCGAGCCACCGCCTTCCCCGACGGGGGGATCGGCCGGTGCAGGGTGACCTCCTGCTTGCCGTGCAGCACCTTCGCCAGGTCGATCTCCACACCCGGGAACGACACCGCCGGCGGGTCGAACACCCGCAGGTTCGCCGCGACCGTCGCGAACGTCGGCAGCACCACCAGGTCCTGCTCGTAGGTGTAGCGCAGCTCGTCCGGGCCGGCACCCAGGGCCAGGTGGTAGAGCAGCACGTCCGACGACGTCCAGGCGAAGTTCACCTCGCCGATCTCGGCACCGATGGCGACCGCGGGATCGATGGGCACCCGAAACTCCTATTCGTAGCTGACCGAGACGTCGTCGGTGACCGGCAGCGACTGGCAGGCCAGCACGATGCCGTCCGCCATGTCCTCGGCGTCCAGGACCTCGTTGTGCAGCATCTTCACCTCACCCGACACGATCCGGCACGCGCACGCACTGCATTGTCCCTCGCGGCACGAGTACGGCGCGTCCATCCCCGCGTCCAGCAGGTGGTCGAGGAGTTTTCGCTGCCGCGGCCAGGCCATTTCCCGTGTCTCGCCGTCCAGCGTCACCGTCAGCGAAGCGGGCGCTTCGTCCGATTCCGCGACCGGCTCCTCGACCACGGACTCGAACGGGTTCCCCGTCAGCGACGTGAACTTTTCGACGTGCACCCGGTCCCGCGGCACCCCGAGCTGCCCGAGCGCCTCCCGCACGGCGGCCATGAACGGCGCCGGGCCACACAGGAAAGCCTCGTAAGCGGTGTAAACGGAAGCCAGCCCGCGCAGCTGCGAGACGTCCGGGAGGCCCTGCACGCTCTCCAGCCAGTGCACGACGACCAGGCGGTCTCCGTAGCGCTTCGCCAGCGAAGCCAGCTCACCCGCGAAGATCACCGAATTCTCGTCGCGGTTCGCGTAGACCAGCACGACGCGCCCGGAACCCTGCTCCAGCGCCGTCTTGAGGATCGCCATCACCGGCGTGATGCCGCTGCCGCCGGCGAACAGCAGGAAGTCCTCGTCCACCGACGCCGGGCAGAACACCCCGGCCGGCGCCAGGACGTCGACCCGCATCCCCGGCTTCAAGGACGAGCAGACCCAGCTCGACCCATACCCGCCGTCGGTCCGCTTGACCGTCACCTGCACGCGGTTCTCGTGCGGCGCGCTCGACAGCGAGTAGCACCGGGCCACCGAACCGGTCCGTTCGCTGGGGATCCGCAGCGTCAGGAACTGCCCGGCGGAATAGCGGAACGCCGAGGCGTGCTCGGGCGGGATCTCGAACACCACCGACCGCGCGTCCGGCGTCTCGACGACGACGTCGGCGACCGTCAGCGTGTAGACCCGCTCACCCATCGGCCACCGCCAGCTCGCCGTCGCGCACGGCGTCGCCGATGCTGTCCGCCAGCTTCGGGCACGTGTCGAGCAACGCCGAAGGGCCGTCCGCGTCGGCGAACACCGGGCAGCTTTCCGCCGGCGAAGACGTCCACTGGATGCTCGTGTGCTGGATGCTGTTCTTCTTCACCAGCACGCACGTCCCGCAGCTGCGGCACTCGTGCGGCCGCAGCCCGCCGGTCAGGAACTCGACGGTCTCGGCGGTGGTCACACTTCCGCCTCGGTCTTCTGCCGGGCCAGGTTCTCCGCCACCTCGGCCGCCCACGCCTCGTTGGCCTTCGAAGTGTCCACTTCGAACTCGAATCGCCGGGTCATGTCCTCGGTGACGTCGGCGGCGTCGACGTAGAACTGCTGGTACCACCGGCGGAGCTGGTAGACCGGACCGTCCTCTTCGCACAGCAGCGGGTTGTCGATCTGCGTCTTGTGCTTCCAGATCTCGACGTCCTGCAGGAATCCCGCGCCGATGCCCTTGGCGAGCTTCGCCGCGATCTTGTCCGCGTGCTCGTCGGTCAGCCCGTGCTGCTTCTTGACCTTCATGCCGTACTGCAGCACGAACGACGTCGGCGTCACGGGGTAGTGGCAGTTGATCAGCACGCTCTCGATGTCGTAGCCCTGGAACGAGTTCACCAGCTTGTTGATCATGTAGGACGGCCCGAAGTACGACGCCTCCGACCGCAGCAGGTTGTCCTCGCCGCCGTAGTTCGACGCCATGCCCATGTCCGGGCGGCCCTTGGTGTTGAGGTACTGCGTGGCGATGTGGCCCTCGAACACGTTCTTGAAGTACGTCGGGTAGGCGTAGTGGATGTAGAAGAAGTGCGCCATGTCGACGACGTTGTCGATGATCTCGCGGCAGTTGGAGCCGTCGATGAAGATCGAGTCCCACGTCCAGTTGCTCCACTCGGAGCTGTCGGCGGCTTCGATGTGCGGGATGGCCAGCTCGTCCGGCGGCGGGTTGCCCTCCGGGTCGTGCCACACCATGAGCTGCCCGTTCCGCTCCTGCGCCGTCCACGCCCGCGTCCGCGCGCGCAGCGGAACCCGCTTGGCGTAGGGGATCGAGACGCACTTGCCCTTGCCGTTCCAGCGCCAGTCGTGGAACGGGCACGCGACCTCGTCGCCCTTGATCGTGCCCTGGGTGAGGTCGCCGCCCATGTGCCGGCAGTAGCCGTCGAGCACGTTCAGGTCGCCGTTCGAGCCGGCGAACACGACGAGCTTCGTGCCGAACGCCGTGATGGCGTGCGGTTTCCCGTCGCGGAAGTTCTTCGCCAGGCCGAGGCAGTGCCAGCCGCGCGCGAAGCGGGTCGGCGGCTCACCGGCGTAGATGGTGCGTACGGACTCCTGCGTCATCGCTCGCCTCCCGTGGTCCCTTGATCATCGCGGGCCACCCGCGTGGCCGCAAGGTAGCCGAACACCATGGCCGGGCCGATGGTCGCGCCCGGTCCGGCGTAGGTCCGGCCCATCACGGCCGCGCTGACGTTGCCCGCGGCATACAGGCCCGGCACGACCGAGCCGTCCTCACGCAGGACTTGCGCGTGTTCGTCGGTGCGCAGCCCGCCCTTGGTCCCCAGGTCGCCGGGCACGATCTTCACCGCGTAGTACGGCGCTTTGTCCAGGGGGCCGAGGCTGGGGTTGGGCTTGTTGCGCGGATCGCCGTAGTAGTGGTCGTACTTGCTGACCCCGCGCTGGAAGTCCTCGTCGACGCCGTTGCGCGCGAAGCCGTTGAAGCGCTCGACGGTCGCGGAGAGGCCTTCCGGCGGGACGTCCATCTTCGCGGCCAAGCCTTCCAGTGAGCTCGACTTCACCGCGATCCCGGCCTTGAACCAGCGGCCGGGCAGCGGCCGGCGCGGCCCGACGCCGGTGAACATGTACCGGTCCTTGTAGCGCTGGTCGAATACGAGCCAGGTCGGAATGTGCTCACCCGGCCCGTCCCCGGCGCCGTACATCGCGTGGACGGCCTCGACGTAGGGCGCCGACTCGTTGACGAACCGCTCGCCGCGTCCGTCGACCATGATGCAGCGTGGCCGCGAGCGCTCGGCGAGCGCGAACCACGGGCCGCCGGTGAGCGGCAGCGTCGGGCCCCACCAGGCGTCGTCCATCAGGTCGAGCGCGGTGCCGAGCCGGAGGCCGGCGGTGATGCCGTCGCCGGTGTTGGCGGCCGCGCCGACGGTCCACTCGATGCCGATCGGGGCGCGCTGGTACTTCTCGCGCATCTCGAGGTTCTGCTCGAACCCGCCGCTGGCGAGGATCACGCCCCGCCGGGCCTCGACGACTCCGTCCGAGGTGACGACGCCGGTGACGCGGTCGTCCTCGATGTGCAGATCGACGAGCGGGGTGTTCAGCCGGACGTCGACGCCCGCCCTGGTCAGGCCCACCCGCAGGCCGGCCGCAAGCGCTTGCCCCATGCTCAGCAGCCGCTGCCCGCGGACCTTCCCGGCCAGCCACTGGACGCCCAGCGACAGCATCCGGACGACCCCGCGCGGATGCCGCGCGAGGAGGCTCAGCCAGCGGTAGTCGGCCTGGGTGATGGGCACGCCGAGCGGGGGAGCGCTGTACGGCGGTTCGAGGTGGGCCAGGTCGTCGCCGAGCAGCTTGCCGTCGAAGGCCATCGGCTCGACCGAGCGGCCGCCGGGCCGCCCGCCGGGCGCTTCGGGGTGGTAGTCGCTGTAGTCGCGGACCCAGCGGAACCTCAGTGGCGTGTGGTCGCAGACGAACTTCAGCACCTCGGGCCCGTGCGCGAGGAACGTGTCGCGCCGGACGGCCGGGACGACGTCACCGACGATCGAGGCGAGGTATTCGCGGGCCCGCTCGGGCGGTTCGTCGATGCCGGCGGCGCGCAGCGCGTGGTTGCCCGGCAGCCAGACCCCGCCGCCGGAGCGGGCGGTCGAGCCGCCGAAGCAGGCCGCCTTCTCGAGGACGACGACGCTCAGGCCATTGCGGGCCGCGGCCAGCGCGGCGGTCATCCCGGCGGCGCCGCTGCCGACGACGACAACGTCGAACTGCTCCGTCATGCCACCTCACCTGCTGTATCAATGGTTGTCGATCAGACCGGCAGCCACGGCGGAAACCCCTCACCACGAGCGGTCCGCCGCGGCCCGTATCCGCCTGCTTCTGGTCAGATCGATAACGTGTTCCATGAAATGAGTATCCAGTTGGGAGCCGCTTCGGCCACCATAGACGAGAACGTGTTCCAGTTCTAGGGTGGTGGCCATGGACGAACTCGTCGCGGACGTCATCATCGTGGGGTTCGGAGCGGCCGGCGCCTGCGCCGCCCTCGAAGCGGCCGACGCGGGCGCCGACGTCATTCTCGTCGAGCGGTTCGCCGGCGGCGGCGCCAGTGCGGTCAGCGGAGGCGTGGTCTACGCGGGCGGCGGCACCGCCCAGCAACTCGACGCGGGCGTCGACGATTCGGTCGACGCGATGCATGCCTACCTGCGGCTCGAAGCCGGGGACGTCGTCTCCGAGGCGACCTTGCGGCGCTTCTGCGAAGGCAGCCGCGAGATGATCACCTGGCTGGAGGGCAACGGCGTGCCGTTCGAGGGCAGCCTGTGTCCCTACAAGACGTCGTACCCGAGCGACGCCCACTACCTGTACTACTCCGGCAGCGAAGCCGCGGGCGGTTTCCGCGACGCCGCGAAGCCCGCGCCACGCGGTCACCGCGTCAAGGGGCCCGGCACCTCGGGGAAGATGCTGATGACGCGCCTCGAAGAAGCGGTGCGCAAGCGCGAGATCCGGGTGCTGCCCCAGACGAACGCGCGGACGCTGATCCAGGAGGACGGCCGCGTCACCGGGCTCGTCGCGGACACGCTGCGGGACGCGCCCGCGGGGGTGCGCGCCCGGCATCAGCGGCTCTCGCGGTACTCCGCGAAACCCGGCATCTACATGCCTTCGCTGCGCAAGTTGCTGCACCGCCGCGTCGAACGCCTGGAGCGTGCGCACGGCCGTGAGCTGCGGATCACCGCCCGGCGCGGGGTGGTGCTCGCCGCGGGCGGGTTCATCGCCAACCGGGAGATGGTCCGCGCACACGCGCCCGCTTACCGCGGTGGGCTCCCGCTCGGCACGTCCGCCGACGACGGCTCGGGCATCCGGCTCGGCGTCGAGGCCGGGGCGGCCACCGGGGAACTCGGCCGGATCTCGGCGTGGCGGTTCGTCACGCCGCCCAGTGCGTTCCTCGGCGGGATCATCGTCGACGCCGGCGGACGGCGGGTCATCGACGAGGCCCGGTACGGTGCCGCAGTCGGCGAGAAGCTCATCGAGGGCCACGAGGGCAAGGGCTGGCTGCTCGTCGACGCGCCGATCGTGGCGGAGGCGCGGCGGGACACCAAGGCCCAAAGCCAGTGGTTCCAGGGGCTCCAGCTGCGGTACCTCCTCCGGCGTGGCCGCGTCACCGGCGCGACGGTCGAAGAGGTGGCGCGCAAGGCCGGGGTCGATCCCCAGGGCCTGCGCGCGAGCGTCGAGGCCTACCACGGCGCCGAGGACCCGATGGGCAAACCCACCGAATTCGCGCGGCGGCTGGACAACCCGCCGTTCTCCCTCATCGACATCTCGGTGCGGCCCAACCTGGGCTACCCCACGCCGATGCTGACGCTGGGCGGCCTGGTCGTGGACGAGGACACCGGCGCGGTGCGGAGCGCGGCGGGCGAGCCGATCCCCGGCCTGTACGCCGCCGGGCGCACCGCGGTGGGAATCTGTTCCAGGTCCTACGTGAGCGGCTTGTCCCTGGCCGACTGCGTGTTTTCCGGGCGCAGGGCGGGGATCAACAGTGCTCTGGCGCAGGGTGTTCTCGACAAAAACGAGAACGTGTTCTAGTCTTGCGGGAGTGAACGCGAGAGAGGACTGCGCATGAGTGAGCCTGCGAGCGAATCATCGAACACTGCGCGCGCCGCTCAGGCCGGGCCGAGCGTCAGCGAGGGCCGCGCATGAGCGAGCAGGTGATCGCCGGGGTCCGGGACCTCCTGCCGGTCCTGCGGGAACGGGCCCAGGACACCGAGGACGCGCGACGCGTCCCCGAGGAGTCCGTCAAGGCCCTGCAGGAGACCGGGTTCTTCAAGATGCTGCAGCCGAAGTCGCACGGCGGCCTCGAAGCCGATCCGGTGAGCTTCTACACCGCGGTCAAGCTGATCGCGAGCGCGTGCGGGTCCACCGGCTGGGTCGCCTCCATCCTCGGCGTCCACCCGTGGCACGTGGCGCTGTTCGACGCGCAGGCGCAGCAGGAGGTCTGGGGCGAGGACCAGGACGTGCGGATCTCCTCGTCCTACGCCCCGATGGGCAAGGCGGAGGTCGTCGAAGGCGGCTACCGGCTGACCGGCCGGTGGAGCTTCTCCTCCGGCAGCGACCACTGCACGTGGGTGCTGCTCGGCGGGCCGGCGTTCAAGGACGGCAAGCCGGTCGACTTCTGCACCTATCTGCTGCCGATCGCGGACTACTCCATCGTGGACGTCTGGGACACGATCGGCCTGCGCGGCACCGGTTCGAACGACATCGTCGTCGAGGACGTCTTCATCCCGCAGCACCGGGCGCTGAGCTTCATCGCGACGTCGAAGTGCAAGGTGCCGGGCCAGGCCGTCAACCCGGGGCCGCTGTACCGGCTGCCCTACGGTTCGGTGCACCCGAGCACGATCACCGCGCCGATCATCGGGATGGCCCAGGGCGCCTACGACGCGCACGTCGAGCACCAGGGCAAGCGCGTGCGGGCCGCGTACGCCGGCGAACAGTCCAAAGAGGACCCGTTCGCCAAGGTGCGGATCGCCGAGGCGGCCAGCGAGATCGACGCCGCCTGGCTGCAGCTGACCCGCAACATCGACGATCTGTACGAGCTGGCCAAGCGCGAGGAACGGCTGCCCGTGGACCTGCGGCTGCGCGTCCGGCGCGACCAGGTGCGCGGCACCGAACGCGCGATCGCCGCGATCGACCGGCTCTTCGAGAACTCCGGCGGCCGGGCGATCCAGCGCGGCACGCCGATCCAGCGCTTCTGGCGCGACGCGCACGCCGGCCGGGTCCACGCGGCCAACGACGCCGAGCGCGCGTACGTCATGTTCGGTACCGGCGCCTTCGGGCTGCCCGTCGAGAACGCGATGTACTGATGGCCGTTCCCGAAGGAAAGTACGTCCAGGCCGGCGAGCTCAAGCTGCACTACCACGAAGCCGGCGCGGAACACGCCGAGACGGTGATCCTGCTGCACGGCGGCGGGCCCGGCGCGTCGGCGTGGAGCAACTTCGGGCGCAACCTGCCGGAGTTCGCCAAGCACTACCGGACGATCGCCGTCGACCAGCCCGGTTTCGGCCGCTCCGACAAGCCGACCGAGCACCCGCAGTACTTCCGCTACAGCGCGGACGCCGTCGTCGGCCTGATGGACGCCCTGGGGATCGAGCGCGCCCACTTCGTCGGCAACTCGCTCGGCGGCGGCGCGGCGGTCCGGCTGGCACTGAACCACGGCAAGCGCGCGGGCCGGCTCGTGCTGATGGGGCCGGGCGGGCTGAGCGTCAACGTCTTCGCGCCCGACCCGACCGAAGGTGTCAAGAACCTCGGCCGCTTCGCCGCGAAACCGAGCCGGGAACGCATGGAAGCGTTCCTGCGCATCATGGTCCACGACCAGGCGCTGATCACCGACGAGCTGATCGACGACCGGTTCGCCGCGGCGAACACCCCCGAGTCCCTATCCGCCGTGCGGGCGATGGGCAGATCGTTCGCGCAGCCCGACACCTACGAAGAAGGCATGCTCTGGCGCGAGGCTCACCGCCTCCGCCAGCGCGTGCTCCTGATCTGGGGCCGTGAGGACCGCGTCAATCCGTTGGACGGCGCCCTGCTCGCACTGAAAACCATCCCGCGCGCGCAGCTGCACGTGTTCGGCGGCTGCGGGCACTGGGCCCAGCTGGAGAAGTTCGACGAATTCAACCGGCTGGCCCTCGACTTCCTCGGGAGTTCCTGATGGGCATCCGGTCACTGGGCTACCTCCGCGTCGAAGCCACCGACATGGCCGCGTGGCGCGAGTACGGGCTCAAGGTGCTCGGCATGGTCGAGGGCAAGGGGGAAAACCCCGACGCGCTCTACCTGCGCATGGACGACTTCCCGGCCCGGCTGGTGATCTCGCCGGGGCCGGCCGACCGGCTGGCGACCACCGGCTGGGAGGCCGCCAACGCCGGCGAGCTGGCCGAGATCCGGTCGCGGTTGGACAGTGCTTCGGTGCCCTACAAGGAGGGCACGCCCGAGGAGCTGGCCGACCGGCGCGTCGACGAGCTGATCAGCTTCGACGACCCGTCCGGCAACACCCAGGAGGTGTTCCACGGCGTCGCGCTGCAGCACCGCCGCGTCGTCAGCCCGTACGGCCACACGTTCGTCACCGGCGAGCAGGGCCTCGGTCACGTCGTCTTGTCCACAAAGGACGACGAGGCGTCCCTGCGGTTCTATCGCGACGTCCTCGGCTTCCGGCTGCGCGACTCGATGCGCCTGCCGCCGCAGATGCTCGGCCGGCCCGCCGACGGCCCGCCCGCGTGGCTGCGGTTCTTCGGCTGCAACCCGCGCCACCACAGCCTGGCGTTCCTGCCGATGCCGACGCCGAGCGGCATCGTGCACCTCATGGTCGAGGTGGAGAACACCGACGACGTCGGACTGTGCCTCGATCGCGCGATCCGGCGGAAGGTGCCGATGTCGGCCACGCTCGGCCGGCACGTCAACGACCTGATGCTGTCGTTCTACATGAAGACCCCCGGCGGCTTCGACGTCGAGTTCGGCTGCGAGGGCCGGCAGGTCGACGACGAGAACTGGATCGCCCGCGAGAGCACCGCGGTCTCCCTGTGGGGGCACGACTTCTCGGTCGGCGCGCGACCGCCGGGCGCATGACGTCGGTGGCGGTCGACCAGACCGAGTTCCGCAGTGTGCTCGGGCACTTCTGCACGGGCGTCACCGTGGTCACCGGCCGCGATGGCGACACCCTCGCCGGGTTCGCCTGCCAGTCGTTCGCCGCGCTGTCGCTCGACCCGCCGCTGGTGCTGTTCTGCCCGGCTCGCACGTCGCGGACGTGGCCGGTGCTCGCCGCGGCCGGCCGGTTCGCGGTCAACGTACTGGCCGAGCACCAGCAGGAGGTCAGCGCGGTGTTCGGCGCCCGCGGCGAGGACAAGTTCGCCCGCGTCGGCTGGACGCCGTCGCCGTCCGGGGCGCCGCTGCTCGACGGCGCCCTCACCTGGATCGACTGCACGCTGGAGGCGGTGCACGAGGCGGGCGACCACTACGTCGTGATCGGCCGGGTCACCGCGCTGGGCGCGCCGTCGGACGCCCGGCCGCTGCTGTTCCACCGGGGCCGGTACGCGGTCACCGAGCCGGCCCGGGACGCGCTGGCCGCGCTGATGCCGTGGCCGCGTCCGGACGACTGGCTCTGAGTAACGGCCGCCGGGCCGCGGGCGACTCGCGGGCACGGTGGGGGCGCGCGGGCCTGGCTCCGCTGCTCGCCGGGCTCACCCGGCCGGACCTGCGGATCCACCTGGCCGGGCACGGCTTCGGCGGCCGGGTGGTGACGGCGGCGGCGAACGCGCGCGCGGCCGGCTCGCCGGCCACGCTGACCCTGCTGCAGGCGATCGTCCCGCGGTCCTGCTTCTCGGCGGAACCGCCCGGTGAATTCCGCGCCGTCCTTCGTGGCCGGCCGCTCCGACGTCCGCGGACCGGAAATCGCGCACGCGCTGTGGTCGGCGATCGCGGCCAGTTAGCGCGACCGGGTGGTTGTGCACGGGTTCACAGGTGGGCCGCATCCCATTTACGAGAGAAAGTCGAGCCCCTGCGCGCACACTGTTACCGAGATGACGTCTTTCCGGGAGGGAGTGAGTCGCGCATGCGTGGGCCCAGCGGACGGATCGCCCGGTTCCGGCGCCGGTTGCACCCCGGACACAACCCGCTGACCAGGTTCGGCGACCGCGTCGAGGCGGCCCTGCTGGTGCTGGTCTTCGCCGGCGCGCTCCTGGCGCTGCCGTTCGCGGCGGCGTTCGGCTCCGACACGTACGCGTCGCAGACCGCCCGGGCCGAGCAGGAACGCACCACCCGCCACCCGGCGACGGCGGTGTCGCTCGTCGCGGCCCCCAGCCAGACCTACAGCACCGACGGCGCGGGAGCTCCGGCCGACCAGACGACGGTCCAGGCCGCGTGGTTCGACGCGCGCGGCGCCCGCCACACCGGCGACGTCCTCGCCGACGCGGGCAGCCCGGCGGGCACGCGCGTGTCGGTGTGGCTGGACCAGCGCGGCGAGCTGACGAACGAGCCGCTTTCGCCGTCCACCTCGGCCGCCGACGGGGTCTTCGCGGCGATCCTGCTGTGGGTCGCGATCACCGGCGCGCTGGCGGCGGTGTACGGCGCCGGTCGCCTCGCGGTGAGCCGCCTCCACTCGGCGGCGTGGGACCGCGCGTGGGCCGAAGCCCGCCACGACAGCCGGTTCTGAGTCACTTCCAGCGGAAGTGCACGAACACCCGGCCGAAGTTGTCCTTGTCCTTCTCGATCCGGTGGTAGAGCGCCTTGACGTCCTTGCGCTCGAGGAACCGCAGGACGTGCTTCTTCAGCTGACCCGACCCCTTGCCCGGGATGATCTCGACGAGCGGCGCCTTCTTGGCGATGGCCTCGTCGATGATCGCCTTGAGCGCCCGGTCGATCTCGCCACCGCGGTTGTAGATGTCGTGGAGGTCCAGCTTCAGCTTCACAGCGCCTGCCACCAGCCGTCCACCGGCGGGGGCTCGCTCACGTCGACGCGCTCGCCCGGGCGGGGGATCGCCAGGGTCAGGTCCGCCGCCTTCGCCTCGCGCCACACCCGGTCCGCCGGCTCGCCCCACGGGTGCATCGCCAGCTGGAACGTCGCCCAGTGCACCGGGATCAGCAGGTTCGCTCGCACGTCGATCCCCGCCGCGACGCCTTCCTCCGGCGTCATGTGGATGTCGGACCACTGCGCGGCGTACGCGCCGATCTGGATCAGGGCCGCGTCGAACGGGCCGTGCGCCTCGCCGATCGCGGCGAAACCGTCGAAATAGCCCGTGTCACCGCTGTAGAACACCCGGTGCGCGGGACCCAGCAAGGCCCACGACGTCCAGAGCGTGTCGTCGTTCGTGATGCCGCGGCCCGAAAAGTGCTGGGCCGGGGTCGCGACGAAGCGGATGCCCGCCACCGTCGCCTCTTCGTGCCAGTCCAGCTCGATGATCCGCGAAGCCGGGACCCGCCAGCGCTCCAGGTGCGCGCCCACCCCGAGCGGCACGAGGAAGGGCGCGTCGCCGGACGCCACCAGCGAACGGACCGTCGCCAGGTCCAGGTGGTCGTAGTGGTCGTGCGAGATCACCACCGCGTCCACCCGGCCGAGGTCCGACAGCGCCACCGGCGGCTCGTGCAGCCGCCGCGGGCCCGCGAACGCCGCGGGCGACACCCGGTCGCTCCAGACCGGGTCCAGCAGCACGCGGGCGCCGTCCAGCTCGACCAGCGCCGACGCGTGGCCGTACCACGTCACGTGCAGGCCGTCGGCCGAGAGCACCGGGGCCGACGCCACCAGCGGCACCGCCCCGGGAGGCTTGCGCAGCTCGCGGTGCTCGCCGAAGAACATCTCGCGGAAGATGGTCCGCATCGACGACGCGGTCATCGGCAGCCGCGTGGCGGCGTTGCGGAACACCTTGCCGTCGAACTGCGGCGAGGCGCGGACCCGCTTGGCCCGCGCCCCGGTGGCCTTCCCGCCGAACGCCGCCGGCAGGTCCCGCAGCGCCGCGATCGTCTTCCTCATCCCCCGAGTCTACGAACGGTTCCTGAGAGGTGCCCCAGCTTCATGCAGGTGGGTGAGGGCCTGCCGGTAGGACTCGACGAGGCTCGTCTGCAGGTAGGGGATGTCCAGCTCGGCGCAGTAGTCCTGGACGATCGGCTGCGCCAGCCGCAGGTGCCGCGACGGCATGCTGGGGAACAGGTGGTGCTCGATCTGGTAGTTGAGCCCGCCGAGGGCGACGTCGGTCACGAGCCCGCCGCGGACGTTGCGCGAGGTCAGCACCTGCTTGCGGAGGAAGTCGAGCGCGGGCTGCCCGGTCAGCGTCGGCATGCCCTTGTGGTTGGGCGCGAAGATCGATCCCATGTAGACGCCCCACAGTGCCTGGTGGATCACGAAGAACAGCAGCGCCATGCCGGGGGAGAGGACGATGAGCAGCGCGCCGAGGTAGACGACGACGTGCGTGGCGAGCAGTGCGGCTTCCACCCAGCGGCGGCGCAGGCCCGGCTTGCTCACCGCCCGGATCCCCGAAACGTGCAGGTTGAGGCCTTCGAGCGTCAGCATCGGGAAGAACAGGAAGGCCTGGTACCGCCCGATGAACCGCGCGACCCCGCCCGCGTTCCGGGCCTGGTTTTTCGACCACACGAAGATGTCCGGGTCGACGTCGGGGTCGAGCTCCTCGTGGTTCGGGTTGGCGTGGTGGCGGGTGTGCTTGTCCATCCACCAGCCGTAGCTCATCCCGATGCCGAGGTTGCCGACGAGCATCCCGGCGATCTCGGTGGGCCGCCGCCGCCGGAAGACCTGCTTGTGCGCGAGGTCGTGCGAGAGCAGCGCGATCTGCGCGAACATGACGGCCTGGAACGCGGCGACGGCCAGCTGCCACCAAGAGTTCCCGAGCAGCGCGAAGGCGACCCACCCGGCGGCGAACAGCACGCCCACGACGGCGAACCGGGCGGTGTAGTAGCCGGGGCGGCGCGTCATCAGGCCGGCGGCGGAGATGCGTTGGCTCAGCCGGGCGAAGTCGCTGCCGGTGTGCACGAGGTTGTCTGTGGTCACCGGCCACAGTCTTCCGGGTAGGGGTTCGTCGCGGAACCCGGAGTACCCCCGGCACATTCCGGGGGCCTGCCCCACCGCCGATTCTGGTATACGCGCCCCATTCGGTCAGCCGACGTACTCCGCGAGGTGCTCACCGGTCACTGTGGACCGTGAAACGACCAGGTCAGCGGGGGTGCCCTCGAAGACGACCTGCCCGCCGTCGTGGCCCGCGCCGGGGCCGAGATCGATGATCCAGTCCGCGTGGGCCATCACCGCCTGGTGGTGCTCGATGACGATCACCGACTTGCCCGAGTCCACAAGTCGGTCCAAAAGGCCCAGCAGCTGCTCGACGTCGGCCAGGTGCAGCCCCGCCGTCGGCTCGTCGAGGACGTAGATCCCGCCCTTCTCCGCCATGTGCGTCGCCAGCTTGATCCGCTGCCGCTCGCCGCCGGACAGCGTCGTGAGCGGCTGGCCCAGCGTCAGGTAGCCGAGGCCGACGTCGGACAAGTGTGTGAGAATCTTGTGAGCTGCCGGGAGCTTCGCCTCGCCTTCGGCGAAGAATTCCTCCGCCTCGGCCACCGACATCGTCAGCACCTCGCTGATGTCGTGGCCGCCGAACCGGTAGTCCAGCACCTCCGCCATGAACCGCTTGCCCTCGCACACCTCGCACGGCGTCGCGGTGCCGGCCATGATCCCCAGGTCTGTGTAGACGACGCCCGCGCCGTTGCAGTTCGGGCACGCGCCTTCGGAGTTCGCGCTGAACAACGCCGGCTTGACGCCGTTGGCCTTGGCGAACGCCTTGCGGATCGGCTCCAGCAGCCCGGTGTAGGTCGCCGGGTTGCTCCGGCGCGAGCCGCGGATCCCCGTCTGGTCGACCGTCACCACGCCCTCGCCGCCGGACACCGAGCCGTGGATCAGCGAGCTCTTGCCCGAGCCCGCCACCCCGGTCACGACGGTCAGGACGCCGAGCGGGACGTCGACGTCGACGTCCTGGAGATTGTGCGTCGAAGCGCCCCGCACCTCCAGGAAGCCCGACGGCGAGCGCACCGACGACTTCAGCGACGCGCGGTCGTCCAGGTGCCGCCCGGTCAACGTCTTGCTCTTGCGCAGAGCGTCCACAGTGCCCTCGAACACGACCTCGCCGCCGTCGGAGCCGGCGCGCGGCCCGAGGTCGACGACGTGGTCGGCGATCGCGATCGCCTCCGGCTTGTGCTCGACGACCAGCACCGTGTTGCCCTTGTCCCGCAGCTGCAGCAGGAGGTCGTTCATGCGCCGGATGTCGTGCGGGTGCAGCCCGATCGTCGGCTCGTCGAAGACGTAGGTGACGTCGGTGAGCGACGACCCGAGGTGGCGGATCATCTTGGTGCGCTGGGCTTCGCCGCCTGAGAGCGTGCCCGACGGCCGGTCGAGCGAGAGGTAGCCGAGCCCGATTTCGACGAACGAGTCGAGGGTGCGCCGCAGCGCGTCCAGCAGCGGCGCGACCGACGGCTCGGCCAGCTTCCCCGCCCAGGCGGCGAGGTCGCTGATCTGCATCGCGCACGCGTCGGCGATGCTGATCCCGTCGATCTTCGACGACCGGGCCTCGCCGGACAGCCGCGTGCCGTCGCAGTCCGGGCACGTCGTGAACGTGACGGCCCGCTCGACGAACGCGCGGATGTGCGGCTGCATCGAGTCGACGTCCTTGGACAGCATCGACTTCTGGATGGCCGGGACCAGCCCCGAGAAGGTCAGGTTGATGCCCTCGACCTTGATCTTGGTCGGTTCCTTGTACACCAGGTCGTTGAACTGCTTCTTGGTGAACTTCTTGATCGGCTTGTCCGGGTCGAAAAGGCCGGAGCCGCGGAAGATGCGGCCGAACCAGCCCTCCATGCTGTAGCCCGGGATCGTGATGGCGCCCTCGTTGAGCGACTTGTCCTCGTCGAACAGCGCGGTCAGGTCGATGTCGTTGACCTTGCCGCGGCCCTCGCAGCGCGGGCACATGCCACCGGTGATGCTGAAGCTGCGGCGCTCCTTGATCTGCCGGCCGGCCTTCTCGATGGTCACCGCACCCGCGCCGCTGATCGAGGCGACGTTGAACGAGAACGCCTGCGGCGAGCCGATGTGCGGCTGCCCGAGCCGGCTGAACAGGATGCGCAGCATCGCGTTGGCGTCCGTGGCGGTGCCGACCGTGGAGTGCGCGTTGGCGCCCATCCGCTCCTGGTCGACGATGATCGCCGTGGTGATCCCGTCCAGGACGTCGACGTCGGGCCGGGCCAGCGTCGGCATGAACCCCTGCACGAAGGTGCTGTAGGTCTCGTTGATCAGCCGCTGCGACTCGGCGGCGATCGTGCTGAACACCAGCGAGCTCTTGCCGGAGCCGGAGACGCCGGTGAACACCGTCAGGCGCCGCTTCGGCAGCTCGACATGGACGTCCTTGAGGTTGTTCACACGCGCGCCGTGGACGCGGATCAGGTCGTGGGTGTCGGCGACGTGCGGCGCGGACTTCCTCGTGGGCTTGGTCATCGTGTCTCCAGCACTCGGCGGATGGTGAGCGTACGGCCGTCCCGCACCGCCTGGGCGGCCCGCTGGTAGGCGTGCGGGGACTGCCCGTAGGCGTCCCGGAACCGGCGGAGGAACTGCCCGGCCGTCATGCCGGCGCTGTGCGCGAGCACCTCGACGTCGAGGGTCCGGTCGCGGTCGATGCGGTCGCGGACGCGGCGCAGCAGCGCCAGCTCGCGCAGGTGCTCCCGCGCCGCGATCTGGAGGCTCAGGCACATGGGACTTCCCCTTTCGTCGACCGGTCCCCGGAACGCGCCGGGCGCCGGCGGGGTGGCGGCCGCGACCTCGGTCAGCGCAGCTCCTGGATGCGCAGGAGGTTGCCGGCGGGGTCGCGGAAGGAGCAGTCGCGCACGCCGTAGGGCTGCTCGACCGGCTCCTGGACGACCTCGGCGTTCCCCGCTTCGAGCTTCGCGAAGAGGGCGTCGAGGTCCGTGCTGGCGAGGTTGACGGAGGCGTAGGTGCCCTTGGCCATCATCTCGGCGATCATGCGGCGTTCGTCGTCGGTCAGGCCCGGCGTCGCGGCCACCGGCGACAGCACGATCGCCGTGTCGGGCTGGTTCGGCGGGCCGACGGTGATCCAGTTCAGCTCGCCGTACTTGACGTTCATCCGGACCTCGAAGCCGAGCAGGTCGCGGTAGAAGGCGAGCGAGGCCTCCGCGTCGGTGTGCGGGAGGAAGCTCGAGTGAATCGTGACGTCCATGGCCGTCACACTATGTGTGCGCCTGCGGTCGCGCTTCTCGATTCCTGATCGGTCTGGTGACCTGTTTGGCCACGCACGGCGGCATGCCGATGGTCGCTTCGGCCTGCTGCTCGCGGTAGACGCTCGGCGGCATGCCGACCAGCTCGGCGAACCGGGTGCTGAAGGTGCCCAGCGACGAGAAGCCGACGGTGAAGCAGACCTCGGTGACGCTCAGCTCGCCCTTGCGCAGCAGTGCCATGGCCCGCTCGATCCGCCGCGTCATCAAGTACGAATACGGTGACTCTCCGTAAGCCTTGCGGAACTGCCGGCTGAGGTGCCCGGCGGACATGTTGACGCCGCGCGCGAGCGCCTCGACGTCGAGCGGCTGGGCGTACTCCCGGTCGATCCGGTCCCGGACCCGGCGCAGCAACGCGAGGTCGCGCAGGTACTGAGCCGTGGCGGCGGTGCTGGTCACGCTGGAATCGTGCCACACCGGACGGCGCGCGGAGCGCCCCAATGTGGCCTTGGTTGCGTTGAACGCACCGAAGGGCCCCTTGGGTGCGTTGAGCGCACCGAAGGCCACCTTGGGGCGCTCGGTCAGCGGAGGGACTCGCGGAGCGTGTCGCGCAGCCAGCGCTGGGCCGGGTCCGCGTCCAGGCGGGCGTGCCAGAACAGCCGCACGTCGATCTCCGGCAGCTCCACCGGGATCGGGAACCAGCGCAGGCCGAGCGCCGGGCCGTGCTGTTCGGCCAGCCGCTGCGGCACCAGGCCGACGTGACCGCTCGAGGCCACCAGCAGCGTCGCCACCGCCGAGGTCGGGACCACCGCGGCGATGTGCCGCCGCAAGCCGAGCGCGGCCAGGGCATCGTCGAGCGGGCCCCGCGCGCGGCCGCGCCGGGACGCCGCCACGTGCGGGTGGCGGCACAGCTGGGCCGGCGTCGGCTTCCGGCCGCGGCCCAGCGGGCTGTCGGCGCGGACGATGCCGACCAGCCGTTCGCGGTACAGCACCGCGGTCCGGATGTCCGGCGCCGGCGCCTCGCCGGCGCCGATGTCGAGGTCGACCGAGCCGTCGCGCAGCGCCTCCGGGCTTTCGCTGCCCTCCGCGACGAAGCGCAGCGTGACGCCCGGGGCGGCCGCGGCCGTGGCTTCGACCGCCGCCGCCGCGAGGGTCGCCGCCACGCCGTCGTTGATCCGGATCGTGAACGTCCGCTCGAGGCCGGCGACCGAGAAGTCGGCGGTGACCAGCGACGCCGCTTCCTCCAGCAGCGACCGCACCCGGGGTGCCGTGCGGAGCGCGAACGGCGTCGGCGCCATCCCGCGCCCGGCGCGCACCAGGATCGGGTCGCCCATCGCCCGCCGCAGCCGGCCCAGCGCGCGGCTCGTCGCCGGGATGGAGAGGTGGAGGCGCTCGGCCGCCGCCGTCACGCTCCCGTCCCGCAGCAGCGCGTCGAACACGCGCAGGAGGTTCAGATCGAGCTGATCGGGCATGGTTGCATCGTACGCAAAGCCTTCTTGACGAAGTTGCGTGGCGCGAAGCAATGACCGGTTCTTACCGTCGGGCCCATGCACCTCGCCGTCCCGATGCTCGCCGCGAGCGACGTGCACCCGTCCGCGTCCGTGCTGGTCTGGATCGTCGGCACCGCCGTCCTGGTCGCGCGGACCGCGCCGGTGTCGTCGCGCCACGACCGCGGGCTCGACCCGCTGGGTACGGTGCTGCTCGTCGGCGCGTCGGTCGCCCTGCTCGTCGGAATCGTCCAGGGCTCCCGGGTGGCCTCGAAGACGAGGTGAAGGCCGTCCCGAGGGCTCCCGTTTCCCTCGAGACGGCCTTCGCCGGTGCAACCCCGAAACCCGACTTTCGACCGTGCCGGCCTTTCCGGCGGCATACCCTTCCGCCGGAAAGGCCGGCACGGACGTACGCGCCCCGGCGGCGAAACCGCCGCGGCGCTCGACCCCGGGCCCCCGCCCGGTGCGCCGGAAGAAGGCCATCCCGGGGGCGTCGGGTTCCCTCGGGATGGCCCTCTCCTGGCCCGCCGGACGCTCGATCCACGCTGTCTTCCGGGGGCTCCGCGTGGCGGAGCACCGGTTGTCACAGCACCGGACGCGAGGCGGGCAGAGGGACGCTTGTTGTTCGGGGGTTCCGGGTGGCGGAGCCCCCGACCCGAGGCGGAGCCTCGGTTGTCACAGTTGGGGGCCGGTCACCACACCGCCCAGCCGCGGAGGGGGTGTGGTGACCGGCGAGGGACGATGGCCGCCGCGCGCAGCCACGTCCCGGCTTTCTACCTCCCCATCGGGATGGCCATCGTCGGCGGCGCCGCCCCGCCGGGCTGCGCCGCGAACGCCGTCGTCGGCGGGGCCGCCAAGGCGGGGAAGGCCGTCGTGGGGATGTTGTTGGCGAACTCGCTCTCGAACTCGCGCTCGAAGGCCTGCTGGTCGAACCCGCTGTCGACTTCCGTCGGCACGTCGGCCGCCAGCGCGGCGAGCGACGGTTCGACGACCGGGACCTCGGGGACCTCCGCGACGGGCGCGGGCTCCGGCTCGGGCACGTAGTCGGGGGCGGGCAGCCGGCGGTCGAGCTCGGCCATCCAGTCGAGCATCGCCCGTGGCTTGTCCCACGCGGAGATGCCGACGAGCCGGCCGTCGCGGATGAAGCCGGTGATGCCGTCCGCCAGCGTCACGGTGTCCTCGGCCAGGCTGGGCATCCCGCACATCTGCAGCCGGGTGTCGTACAGCGTCGACCAGGCCCGGGGGAGCGGGGTGAACGGCTTGGCGCTGGACTGGCCCAACAGCAGGTTGTCCGCCGCGTGCCGCGCCGACTCGACGGCGTTGATCCAGTGCTCGACCCGCCGCGGGGTCTCGTCGAACCGCAGGTTCGGCCAGCGCGCGATGTCGCCGGCGATGACGACGTCGGAGGCGCCCTCGGCGAACAGCTTCGAGTCGCAGAGCACGCCGTCGCTGATGTCGAGGCCGGAGCCGCGCATCCAGTCGACCGACGGGACGCTGCCGATGGCGAGCACGACGACGCTGGCGACCAGCAGCTGGTTGTTCGTCAGGTGCAGCCCGACGGTGTCCTTCGTGCTGATCCAGTGCCGCACTTCGCTTTTCATCGCGAGCTTCGCGCGGTGCTCGTGGTGCGCCTCGACGATGCCGCTCGAGACGCGGTCGCCGAAGCGGTGCAGCGGCGCTTTCGCGTGCCCGACCAGGGTGACGTCCCGGCCGATGTGCCGCATGCTCGCGGCGAACTCGTTGCCGATCAGGCCGGCGCCGATCACGACGGCCGGCTTCTTGCTGGCGTTGAGGCAGCGCCGCACGGCCATCGAGTCCTCGACCGTGCGCAGGATCCGCACGCGCGGGTCGTGCCGCGGCGACCCGGGCAGGTGCCGCGGGTAGACGCCGGTCGCGGCGATCAGGCCGTCGTACCAAAGGGATTCGCCACCGGGCAGGTGCACGACCCGCTCGGTGGTGTCGAGGTGCGTGACCCGCGCGCCGAGGCGCCAGTGCACGTCCAGGTCCGGCAGGTAGTGCGAAAGGCCCACGTCGCTGGGCCGTTCGGTCCCCATCACGAGGGCCTTGGAGACCATCGGGCGGTGGTAGGGACGGCGGGCTTCGTCGCCGATCAGGACGATCTCGCCGTCGAAGTTCTGCTCCCGCAGCCGTTCCGCGGCGCGCAACCCCGCGACACCCGCGCCGACGATGACGATCCGGTCGCCGTCAGCCATCGAGCTCTCCTCTCATCACGACCGCCTGCATCGGGCAGCAGCGGGCCGCCATCTTCGCCTGTTCCATGGTGGTCTCGTCCAGCAGCCGCGTGTGGAAGCGCAGGCGGCCGTCCTGGCCGAGGTCGAACACGTCCGGCGCCTCCATGGCGCAGATGCCGTAGAGCTCGCACCGGTCGTTGTCGACGCTGATCCGGGGCCCGCCACCGGGCAAACGGAAAGGCATGTCAGGCCACCTGCTCTTCCACGAGTCCGATGCGTTCGAGGGTCCGCGCGGGCATGAACCGCAGCAGCGACGTCGTGACCGCCGGGACGAGCAGCGTGATGCCACCCAGCCAGACGACCGCGAGGTGGCCGTTGGCGATCGAGCCGAACCACGCGTGCAGCGCGGTCAGCGCGACCGCCGGGTACGCGCAGCGGTGCAGCCACAGCCAGCGGCGGTAGGAGGTGAACCGCTGCAGGCCGGCGGTGAGCGCGATGGCCAGCATGACCTCGAAGCCGACGATGCCGATGCTGTGCCGGGTCTCCTGGCCCGACAGGAAGGGGAGGAACAGGTACTGCAGGCTGTACGGCTGGACCGTGAGGTAGAAGAAGCCCAGCGCGTGGATGCCGCCGAAGATGATCGTGCCGGTGGCGAGCACCATGTGGGAGCTGCGCAGCGCCTTGCGGCCGGTGACCGAGCGCACCCAGCCCGTGGCGGTGAGCACACCCCAGGTGAGCGTCAGCATCATCGCCGCGTAGGACGCCCGGGCGGCGAAGGCCGCGAGGCCGCGGGCCGCCGGATCGGTCTTCGGCTGGAACTGCTGCGTGAGGAAGATCGTCGCGTCGTGCCAGGTCTCAACCATGGCTACCCCCGGTTCTGACGGTGGCCGGCCGGCGCGAGGCCCGGGCGCGGCCGCGGTTGCCCTTGATCTGGCGCAGCACGTAGAAGAGGCCGCCACCGACCAGGAGGAACAGCGCCGCCACCACGGCGAGCTGGGACGTGTCGAGGCCGAGCGGCTGCCCGACGGGCGCGGCCGTGGTGGAGACGGCCGGCGCGGGGAGCGCGGTGTAGTCGACCATGCCGCTGCTCTCGAGCATCGTCATGTGCCGCAGGACGGCCTGGTTGCCGACGGTCGCGAACGCCCGCACGTCGTCGTTGCGGGTGCCGGCGCGCAGCTGCGCGAGGATGGCGAAGACCTGGCCGTGCGCCGCGCGCAACCGGTTGGCGAAGACGCTGTCGAACGACGGCCCGGGGGGCGCGTTCATCTCTTCGAGGAGCCAGCCGCGCTGCTCGTCCGACGGCTGGTCGGGCACCGGCGAGTTGAGCTTCGCCGACAACGCGCGGGTCCCGACGTCGAGCCGGCCGTGGTCCATCATGATCGCGAAGCCGATCGCCTGGACCTTCGGGCTGCCCTTCTGCATCGCCATCATGCCCGAGGGCATCTCCCACAGCCCGGCCTGGCGGACCTTGGTCAGCAGGATGGCGTCTTCGGGCGAGACGGCGTTCGTCTGGGCGATCGACGCCGGGGACACCGACGCGAGCAGGGTCAGCACCGCGACCAGCACGAACAGGATCCGGACCAGCGGGCGGGAACGCTCGAGCGGGGACGGCGGAGTGAACTCGAGCCCGGCGTACTCAGATGCCGAAAGCATTGATCCTCCACTCGTCCTGGGTGAGCGTGATCTTCTTGCCGTCGGGCGTGATCGGGTACCAGGCCTGCTCGGCGCCCTGACCGGACGTGTCGGCCGGTTCGCTGTCCCCGGTGAAGTGGTACAGCGGCCAGCCGGCGAGGGTGACCTGCTGGGTGCCGTCGTCACGGGTGATCTGCCCGATCAGCGACCGGTCGACGTCGATCGGCGCGGGACCGCCGACCTTGACCGGGATCCACTTGGCCGCGCAGGCGTCGTTGCAGTTCGACCGCGACGGGTCGGTCGAGTCGCGGTCGTAGCGGTAGATCGTGTAGCCGGTCCCGTCGACGAGCATCAAGCCGAGGTCGAAGGTCTTCGCGCCCCTGAGCTGGCTCTTCATCGGGTCGTTCGGGTTGGCCGTGATGGGCTGCGGCATCGCGAGGGTCATCGGGGCCTGCATACCGGGCATCTGCTGCATACCGGCGCCGTAACCACCGGCCGAGGTGGTCGCCGCGCCGGCGGTACAGGCGGTGAGCAGGGCGAGTGCGGTGAGGCACACGGTGGCGGGGACCACCGTACGGGGAATGCGTATCACTGCTCCTCCGGGGGCATGACTACGCGCAGTAGCCTGGGGTGAGGCGGAAAATGCGCGCGAAAGATCCACAGTGGACATTCGGTCCGGAGTGGATGCGGAGCGTTGCGGGGGACAACGCCTTGTCGGGGGCCTTCGGTAGGGGATACGGACACGGTCGGGAAACGGTTCAAAAAAGTTTTGGTCCTCGCGTTGCGGCATTTGGTACTAGACGTACGCCGTCCGGCCCACCAGGATGTCCCGCGTGGGACGGCACACTCGAGCGCTGAGACCCGTCGAAGATCCGGAAGTCGTCGTTGGTGAGCCCAACGACGCCCATGACGATCTGGCGAAGGCGCTCTACCAGGAGTTCGGCGGGTCCCTGATGGCGTTCGCGCTGCGGCTGACCGGCCACGACCGGCAGTGGGCCGAAGACGTCGTGCAGGAGACCCTGATCAAGGCGTGGCGGAACGCGGACAAGCTCGACCGCCAGCCGGAGATGCTGCGCGCGTGGTTGTTCACGGTCGCCCGGCGAACCGTCATCGACGGCTGGCGCAGCCGGAGCGTGCGCCCCCAGGAGCTCGAGGAGATCGAGTCCGACGCGATCGCGGTGTCCGACGAGTCGGACCGCACCCTTGCCGCGATGATCGTCTACGAGGCGCTGCAAGGGCTTTCGCCCGAGCAGCGGGAGGCCATCCAGCAGACCTACCTGCGCGATCGCACGGTGAACGAGGTCGCGGCGACCCTCGGCGTGCCCCCGGGCACCATCAAGTCCCGCATCCACCACGCCGTCCGCGCGCTGCGCCGGGCCCTGCGCGAGCGGGGGTGAGCTGAGGGTGGCCGGGTCCGCACACACCGACGTCGCCGCGTACGTGCTCGGCGTCCTCAGCGAGGCCGAGAGCACCCAGTTCGAAGCCCACCTGATGAACTGCCCGCACTGCCAGCTCGACCTCATCGAGCTCTACCAGCTGCCGGACGTCCTCGACCTCGTCAAGCGCAGCTGGCCGGAGCCCCCGATGCCCGCGCCCGGCCCGCGCACCCTCGCGCCCGGGCCCCGCGTGCTGCGCGGCCTGATGGAAGAGGCCTCGGTGAAGCGCCGCCGTCGCAAGCGCCTCGGCATCATCGCCGGCGCCGCGGCCGCCGCGCTCGTCGTGGCCGGGCCGCTGGTGACCCTCGCGGTCCGGCCGGCCGACGCCGTCCCGCCCGCGTCGCTCTCCGCCCCGAGCACCAAGCAGCCACCGCCGGCGACGAGCGTCCCGGCGACGAGTGTCCCGGCGCCGTCCACCGCCACGCCGAGCCGGCCCGGCAGCGGCCAGACCTACGGCCGGGGCAGCGGCAGCGGCGGGTCCGCCGTCAGCGCCGTCGTCACGGTGTCCCCGGTGGAGTGGGGCACCCGGGTGGACCTCGAGCTGCGCGGCATCGTCGGACCGTTGAAGTGCCAGCTGTTCGCGATCTCGACGACCGGCGACGCCCGCGTCGTGTCCGGCTGGGCGGTGCCGCCCAAGGGCTTCGGCATCCCGGGCTCCCCGGACCCGTTGCGGCTGCAGGGTTCCATCTCGCTGGCGATGGACCAGATCTCCCGCTTCGAGGTCCGCGGCGACGACGGCACGGTCCTCGTCGTCGTGCAGCGCTGACTCTTTCTTCCCCGCTCCGAACCGTCATGAACGACTCGTTCACCGCGTCCGGCGCGGTGAAAGGGTCGTTCATGACGTTTGGTGGCCGGTTCCGGCGAAGTCGCACCGGCACTCCAGGCGGTCGTAGCCCGGGTATTCCGCGCGCTGTCGTCGTGAACCGCGGTCGTCGATGAGCCGTGGTTCAAGACATGACCGAGTCCGCGTTTTCCGGCCTGCACCGCGATGACCTGGGTAAATGGCGTCCGGTTGCGCTTCACTTGATAACGAACAGATAACGGGCTGGTCGCTTTTGAACCTCGGGGCGCTGACGTCCGTATCCCCCAATGCATCCCCCGATGCATCCGACAGCCGGAACCAAGAGCTCCCCGCAGGTTCCGTGCGATCTCGACCTCAACCAACGGTAGTTCTTGCCCGGGCCGCCGCGCTATTCGGCGTGCCCGGAAAAACGAACGAGGTGAACTAGTCTATGGCCCGGAATTCTCGGTCCCCCGTGACGGGCAAGCATCGCGTCGCCCGCCGTACCAAGATCGCCATGGGCGCGATCGGCCTGGCGATCGCCGTCGGCGCACTCGCCGTCGCGGTCAGCACGGGCCGCACCGGTGAGGCCAGCGCGGACCCCGCGGACCCGTCGTTCTTCATCGACATCAACAAGGTTCCCGCCGGCAACAACGTCAACGCGGCCTTGCAGAAGAAGGGTGCGCAAGGATCCTTCACCGTCGACTGTGGAACGAACGCGGACGGCGCGCACCACAACCCGGACAACTTCATCGCGCAGCCGGGGATCAAGAACGGCGCTCAGCACCTGCACGACTACGTCGGCAACGTGACCACCGACGCGGACTCGAGCCTGAAGAGCCTCCTCGCCGGCGACACCACCTGCAAAAACGGTGACCAGTCGGCGTACTTCTGGCCCGTGATCCGCATCGACCGCGAAGACGACGCGGCCAACGAGAACGAAAACCAGCAGGCCCAGCAGAATCAGCAGGGCAAGACCGGCGACGTCCAGCAGGACCAGAGCGCCAAGGACGCGCAGGACGCCGACGCCGCCGGCCAGGGCCAGGACGCCCAGGACCCGAACGCGCAGGACCAGCAGGACCCGAACGCGCAGGACCCGAACGCGCAGGACCCGAACGCGCAGGACCCGAACGCCCAGGACCAACAGGACCCGAACGCCCAGGACCAGAACGGGCAGCAGAAGCGCCGGAACACCGGTGGCGGCGCGACCCGCAGTGGTGACCAGAGCGCCCAGCAGCAGGGCGATCAGGGCCAGCAGGACCAGCAGCAGGCCCAGGACCGCCGTCGCGGCGGCCAGAACGGTGGCCAGAACAACGGCGGCCAGAACAACGGCGGCCAGAACGGCAACCAGAACCAGAGCAGCTCGGCGGCCGCACCGCCGGCCGAGGAGCTCGGCGGCCCCGAGGGCGCGAACGAAGAGGTCGGCGACAACGACGGCGAGATCGTCGAGCCGGAGTCCGCGACGCTGAAGTTCATCGGCGGCGGCGCCCGCAACGTCGTCGCGATGCCGGTCGGTCTCCGCGTCCTCTACGGCGACGCCAAGCAGAGCACCAACGGCCCGGCCAACGCCCGGCCCAGCTGGACCTGCACCGGGTTCGAGGACCGGCTGACCGACCTCTACCCGATCTGCCCGGCCGGCAGCAAGGTCGAGCGCATCCACGCTTTCCCGAACTGCTGGGACGGCAAGAACACCGACAGCGCGAACCACCGCACGCACATCGTGTTCGCAAACCAGCAGGGCAAGTGCCCCCAGGGCTTCAAGAACGTGCCCCAGCTGCAGGTGACGCTGGTCTACGACGTCCCGCAGGACGTCCAGCAGAAGGGCCAGTACAAAGTGGACGCCTTCGCCCAGGAGAAGCACAACCCGCGGTCCGACCACGACGACTTCGCGAACGTGATGAGCAAGAAGATCATGGGTCGCCTGGTCACCTGCATCAACTCCGGCAAGGCCTGCGCGGAATAACCCCTTCCGTCCAGTCACTCCACGCCAGGAGGGAGAACGTCCGATGAACCGTGCTCGCTCGAGTGCCGCTGTCTCGTCCGCCATCGCCGGTCTCGCGCTGGTCGCGGCCTGCGGGACCAACCCGTACGCCACGTCCGGTGCCGTCCAGCCGGTGTCGCTCGGCGCACAGCAGCAGCTCTCGGCGAGCACGGTTCAGGCGAGCTCCGGGGGCGGCCCGGCCCAGCTGGTCACGTCCACAGTGGAGGGTCTCGGCGCGGTGCTCGCCGACGCCGAAGGCCACACGCTCTACCGCTACGCCAAGGATTCCGCGAAACCGCCGAAGGTCGCCTGCGTGGCCGCCTGCGCGGAAATGTGGCCACCGCTGCTCTCCGGCTCCCCGGCACTGGCCGCCGGGGTGGACGCGCGGCTCGTCGGCCTGGTCACCCGGCCCGACGGCCGCAAGCAGGTGACCGTCGGCGGCCGGCCCGTCTACACCTACGCCAAGGACACCGGCTCCGGCATCGCGCTCGGCCAGAACGTCAGCGCGGACTGGGCGGCGATCACGCCGGCCGGGGAGAAGGCGGCCGCGGCGAGCAAGCCCGCCGCGGCGAAGACCCTCGGCACCACCGACATCGGCGGTCTCGGCCCGGTCATGACGGACCAGGCCGGCCGCACGCTCTACCTCTTCACCCAGGACGGCAAGGACTCCGGAAAGTCCACTTGCGACGGTTCCTGCGCCCGGACGTGGCCGCCCGTGCTCGTCGACGGCCGGATCACGGTCGCCGAAGACATCGACACCGGCCTGGTCGGGCAGCTCACCCGGGCCGACGGGCGCAAGCAGGTGACCGTCGGCGGCTGGCCCGTCTACACCTACGCCAAGGACGGCGCGCCCGGCGAAGCGACCGGCCACGGCGCGGGGAACACCTGGTACGCCATGGAACCCGGCGGCTGCAAGGTCGACCCTTCGCGCCGGCCGGACAACTCCATCGCGACGGCCTCTTCCGGCGGGTACTGACCCGCCCCACGAACCCCGGCCCGGCGGACACTTCCCTCCACCTCACCCCCCAGTCCGCCGGGCCGGTAGCACCACCCGAAGTACCGCGGGATCCCCGTCCCGCGCCCCGAGCCCCGGCCCGGGTGGACGCTTCCCTCCACCTCACCCCCCTAGTCCCCCCGGGCCGGGATTCCTCACCCCACACCGATCCGGCGTCGCCGGGTCAGCGAAGGAGGAAACAGGCGGGCGCCTCCCCGCCCCGCGAGTTCCGGCCGGTGGACGTTCTTCCCTCCACCTCACCCCCCGAGTCCACCGAGCCGGAACTCCTCCACCGAGTCGACCCCCCAATCACGCGAGATGCCCGCTCAATCACGCGAGATGCCCGCTCAATCACGCGAGATCCGCCTCCGATCACGCGAATCCCGTCCCCGTTCACGCAAGCCGACTCTCCAGGTACGCGAGCCGACTCTCCAGGTACGCGAGCCGACCCTCCAGGCACACGAGTTCCGCCTTCACTCACGCGAGATCCGCTTCCGATCACGCGAGTCACGACGCCGATCACGCGAGATCCGCCCCGGACTTCGCCGGCCCGGCGCCCGTCCCTCGGTCTCCAGGCCGGACTTCCCCCGAAAACCCCGGTCCGGTGGATGCTTCCCTCCACCTCACCCCCCTCATCCCCCGGACCGGCTCACGCCGCGGTCCCCGTGCTCCGGCACGGGGACCGTGGCCCAGAAGTCCAGCGGCACGCGGCCGATCCCGCGCCCGGCCGCGTCGAGCAGCCGGCCCATCAGCTTGACGTTGCGCAGCGTCACCGCCCGGCCGGTGATCTCCAGCCACGGCAGCTTCGCCGCGAGGACCGCTTCCAGCGCCACCGTCTCGTGCTGTGAAGGCAGCCACACCACCAGCATCAGGTTCGCCGCCCCGGTCAGGGCCGCGCACATGCGCACCTCCGGCAGCATCGCCAGCGACCGCGCGGTCGTCTCCAGCTTGTCCGGCGGCACCCGCAGCCACAGCGTCACGGTGACCGGCGCCGGCGACACCGACCGCGCGATCTCGCACCGGACGCGGATCGCGCCCCGGCCGAGCAGGACGTCCAGCCGGCGCCGCACCGTCGTCGCGCCGACGCCGAGCTCGATCGCCAGCGCCGCCGCCGACGCACGGGCGTCCACGCCGAGGGCCAGGATCAGCGCCCGGTCCGCGTCGTCGAACCGCAGGGGCGCGCGGTTCTTCGCCGGCTTCGGCGAGAGGGCCTCGCGCTGCCCCGGCGAGATCGCCCGCACCCGCCACCGGCTGCCCTCGGTGAACATCCGCGGCGACAGCACCGTGCGCACCCGCGTCACCCCGGGCACCGCCGACACCCGGTCCAGCACGTGCGCGCCGAGCTCGCGCACCGTCGGCGCGACGACGTGGGCGAGCAGGTCGCACGGCCCGGCGACGTACTCGACCGTGACCACGTGCGGGTCCGCGGCCAGCGCGGACGCCACGGACAGCGCCGTCCCCGGCGAACAGTCGATCTCGACGAACGCCAGCGCCAGTTGCGCGGTCAGCTCCCCGCCGATGTACGCGGTGAGCCACGCGTCCCCGCGCTCGACCAGCGTGTCCCAGTGCCGGGCGGCGGTCACCGCGCCCAGGCCGAGCGCGCGGCCGAGCGTCGACCACGACGCCCGCGGCGCCGCCTGCAGCGCGTCGACCAGTTTGAGGTCCTGCTCGGTCAACATGGCGGATTCTTCGCTCATCGACCCTCACAACGGTGGTTTCGGGGAATTCCTGCGGCCATTGTGCTCGACACTTGCATGATCTGCGGATGACCCTGCGCTCGGACGCCGCCGCCCTGCTCGACGACCTGGTCGCCCTCCGCCGCGACCTGCACCGCATCCCCGAGATCGGCCTGCACCTGCCGCGCACCCAGGAGCGGGTCCTCGCGGCCCTCGACGGCCTGCCCCTCGAAGTGAGCCTCGGCAAGAACCTCTCGTCGATCACCGGAGTCCTGCGCGGTGGTAAGCCCGGCGGAACTGCGTCTGATGCGGTCTCAGCGGGAGGGCGTACTTCGACCGTCCTGCTCCGCGGCGACATGGACGCGCTCCCGGTCACCGAAGCCAGCGGCGAGGACTTCAGCTCGACCCTCGACGGCGCCATGCACGCCTGCGGCCACGACCTGCACACCGCGGGCCTGGTCGGCGCCGCTCGCCTGCTCTCCGCCCGCAAAGACGAACTCCCCGGCGACGTCGTCTTCATGTTCCAGCCCGGCGAAGAAGGCTGGGACGGCGCCGGCGTCATGATCGACGAAGGCGTGCTGACGGCCTCCGGCAAGCACGTCGACGCCGCCTACGGCCTGCACGTCTCGGCCGCCAGCTACGCGAAGGGCCAGTTCACCGCGCGGCCCGGCACGCTGATGGCGGCCTCGGGCGCGCTCGAGGTCCGGGTGCGCGGCGAGGGCGGTCACGGCTCGTCGCCGCACGACGCCCGCGACCCGATCCCGGCCGCCTGCGAGATGGTGACCGCCCTGCAGACGATGGTGACGCGCACCTTCGACGTCTTCGACCCGGTGGTGGTCACCGTCGGCTCGTTCCACGCCGGCACCCGGCGCAACATCATCCCGGACGACGCGGTGTTCGAGGCGACGCTGCGGTCGTTCTCGCCGGAGGTCGCGGCGCGGGTGGGGGAGCGCGCGGTGCGGGTGTGCGAGGGCATCGCCCAGGCGCACGGTCTCGACATCGACGTCACCTACGAGCCGGAGTACCCGGCGACGGTCAACGACGCCACCGCGTACGACTTCGTCGCCGACACGATCCGTGACGTGTTCGGCGAAGAGCGGTTCACCGAGATGGCCGATCCGATCACCGGCTCGGAGGACTTCTCCCGCGTGCTCGAGCGCGTGCCCGGCGCGTACCTGTTCCTCGGCGCGTGCCCGACGGACCCGGAAACCGCGGCGGACAACCATTCGCCGCGGGCCCGCTTCGACGACAGCGTGCTCGGCGACGGTGCCGCGCTGCTGGCCGAGCTCGCCGTCCGCCGCCTCGGGCTCCTGGCCGGGTGACGCCGTGCGCCCCTACCACTGGCCGCCGCTGCTGCCCGTGCTCGCGCTGGTCCTGATGCCGTTCCTGCCGTTCGTCAACACGACCGGGCTGTGGCTCGGGCTGCCGCGGATGATCGTCTGGGGCGCGTTCTGGTGCCTCATGTTCACCCCGGCGCTGCTGCTGTCCGAACGCCTGATGCGCGGACGGGAGGAGGAGCCGTGATCCTCACCTTCACCCTCGTCGGCATCGTCCTGATCGGGGTCCTCGGCTTCGTGGGCCGGCGCAAGCCGGTCGCCGACCTCGCCGAATGGACCGTCGGCGGCCGCCGCTTCGGCGCGCTCACCATGTGGTTCCTGCAGGCGGGCGAGGTGTTCACCACCTTCACCTTCCTCGGCATGGCCGGCCTCGCCTTCTCCGGCGGCGTCGCGGCGATGTACGCGCTGCCGTACGTGCCGATCGCCTACGTCGTGCTGTTCTTCCTCGCGAAACGCCTCTGGACGATGGGCAAGGACCGCGGCTACCTCACCCAGGGCGACTTCCTCGAGGACCGTTACTCCAGCCGGGCGCTCGGGACGCTGTCGGCGGTGCTCGGCGTCGTGTTCGTGCTGCCGTACCTGCAGCTGCAGATCACCGGGCTCGGCCTGATCGTCCGGCTGGTCACCGGCGACAACGCGTCCGGCACGCTCAGCATGGTGACCGGCAGCGTGCTGATCGTCGCGTTCGTGCTGTGGGCCGGGCTGCGCGGCGTCGCGGCGACGTCCTACTTCAAGGACGGGATCATGCTGGTCGCGCTGGTGGTGCTGATCATCGCCGTGCCGACGCACTTCGCGGGCGGGATCCCCGCGGTGTTCCACAAGATCGAGCAGCTGCACCCGGAGAAGCTGATCGTCCACAGTGGAGCGAACGACCACGTCTGGTTCGTGACGAGCATGCTGGTCAGCGCGATCGGCGTCGGGCTGATGACGCTGCCGCACTCGTGGCCGGCGCTGATGTCCGCGCGCGACCCGAAGGTGCTGCGGCGCAACTACGCCTGGATGCCGGTGTACGAGATGTGCCTGCTGCTGCCGATGGTCATCGGGTTCGCGGCCATCCTCGTGGTCCCCAAGGGGAGTGACCCGAACGGCGTATTGCTGTCGCTGTCGAAGGACGCATTGCCCGGCTGGGTGACGGGCGTCGTCGTGGTCGCCGCGACGGCCACCGCGATGGTCCCGGCGGCCGGGATCCTGATCGGCATCTCGTCGCTGGTGGCGCGCAACATAGTCCGTGTCCGCAGCGGCCGCAAGCAGTTCTGGATCAACCACGGTACGGTTGTGCTCGCGAGTACCCTTGCCCTCGTGCTCGGCATCTTCCGGCCGGATCTGCTGGCCAACCTGCTGTTGCTCACCTACTCGGGGTCGGTCCAGCTGGCCCCGGCCAACCTGCTGGGCTTCCTGAAGCGGATGCCCGTCGGCAAGGGCCCGGTGCTCGCCGGGCTGGTCGCCGGCGAGCTCGTCGTCATCTGGCTGACCTTTGTGGACACTCATTTCGCCGGAACCGTCAACGTGGGGCTGATCGGGCTCGGCGTCAACGTCGTCGTGCTGGCTCTGGCGGCGCTGGTGGTCCGGCGACAGACTTCTCCCGTGGAGGCGGCGTGACGCGCACGGTATTCACCGGTGGCTCGGTCTTCGACGGCACCGGCGCCGAGCCGGCGGAGGCGGACGTCGTCGTCGAGCACGGCCGGATCGTCGACGTCGGCACGGACCTGGACGGCGACGAGGGCGTCGACTGCTCCGGCGCGGTGCTGCTGCCCGGCCTCTTCGACTGCCACGTGCACGTCACGGTGTCGGAGATCGGGCTGCTGTCGCGGGTGCAGAAGCCGTTCTCCTACCAGTTCTACGAAGCCGCGCGGAACCTCTGGGCGACGCTCGGCCTGGGCATCACGACGGTGCGCGACGCGTCGGGCGCGGACCTCGGCATCAAGCAGGCGGTGGACGACGGGCTGATCCCGGGGCCGCGGCTGCAGATCTCGATCGGGCTGATCAGCCAGACCGGGGGGCACGGCGACAGCTGGAACCCGTCGAGCATCTGTGTCCCGCTGCTGGTGCCGCACCCGGGCCGCCCGGACGCGACGGCCGACGGCCCGGACGAGATGCGCCGCGTCGCCCGGACGCTGCTGCGCGCGGGCGCGGACGTGCTGAAGGTGTGCACGACCGGCGGTGTGCTGTCCCCGCGCGACGACCCGCGGCACTCGCAGTACACGCCGGAGGAGCTGGAGGTCCTGGTCGCCGAGGCCTCGGCGCAGGGGCGCCCGGTGATGGCGCACGCCCAGGGCGCGGCGGGCATCAAGAACGCGGTGCGGGCGGGCGTGCGCTCGATCGAGCACGGCATCTACCTCGACGACGAGGCGATCGAGCTGATGCTGGGCCACGGAACGTGGCTGGTCCCGACGCTGATCGCCCCGGTCAACGTGGTCCGCGCGGCCGACGCCGGGGTGGACCTGCCGGCGGCGGTGGTGGCGAAGGCCCGCGAGGTGGTGGAGGCCCACCGCGACTCGGTCCGGCGCGCGTACGCGGCGGGGGTCCGGATCGCGATGGGGACGGACAGCGGGGTCGGGCCGCACGGCACGAACCTGGAGGAGCTGGCCCTGATGGCGGCGTGCGGGATGACCCAGGCGGACGTCCTGGAGGCGACGACGTCGTCTGCCGCGCGGCTGATGGGGCTCGACGGGGAGCTGGGTCGGATCGAGCCGGGGCTGCGGGCGGATCTCGTGGTGGTGGCGGGGGATCCGTACGACTTCCCGGCTTTGGCTTCGAACATCCGGGAGGTCTGGAAGGACGGGGTCCGGGTCGTCTGACGCCGTGTCGTCCGCCTGGGTACGCGTGTCGTCCGACGGGTACGGCCGGTTGTGCACAGGCCTCGCCAGTTGTGGGCAACTTCGGCGCCCGGGATTGCGAGGGAAGGGCCGGGGCCTGGCCGGGCTCAGAGCTCCGGGCTCAGCAGATCCTTCAACGCCGCCGCGAACTTCGCCGGGTTCCGCTGCGGCGCAAGATGCGCCCCCGGCATCTCGGCGAAAGCCAAGCCCAGCTCGAGCGCCAGGATCTTCGCGGGCTGGTAGTGATACCGCCCCCGGCTGCCTTCGCCCGCCACCGGGATGATCTCCGTGCTCGCCTTGCGCAGCGCGCGCAGGTCCGGCAGGTAGTCGAAGAACTCCGTCAGCTCGCGGTCGAACAGCCGGATCCAGTCGGCCTCGTGCGGGAGGCGCAGGTTCGGCAGGTCGGGCAGGGCCGCGCCCGCGATCGCGTCGGCGAAGCGCGTCACCGCCGTCAACAGCTCACCCGAACGGGCCAGCCGGACCTGTTCCGCGGCCGCTTCGAGCCAGCCGCCCGCGTCCGGCATCAGGTGCACCGCCGGGGGTTCGTGCGCGACCAGCGTCGTCACCCGGCCGGGAAACCGGGCCACGAGGTCGAGGCCGATCAGCGCGCCCGCGCTCGTGCCGAACACCAGCGCCGGGCCGTCGGTCGCGTGGCGCAGCACCGCCAGCGCGTCGTCGGCCTGGCGGGACACCGGGACCGGGCCCGTGGTGGTGTCCGTGCTGCCGAAGTGGCCGCGCCGGTCGTACGTGATGACGGTGTAGTCCGCGTACAGCTGCTTCGCCAGCGCGCGGTAGGAGTCACCCGCCCCGGTGCCGCCCGGGATGAGCAGCAGCGCCGGGCCCTCGCCGCCGCGGCGGACGAGGAGCTCGCCGTCCTCCACCGGGCAACGGCTCTCCGAGATCATGCCCTGAAGTCAAGCACAGACAATGAAGTGGACGGCGCGGTGGTCGACGGCGACCGCGTGTACGTCTCGGGCACGACCGGCTTCGACTACGCGACCATGACCATCTCCGACGACGTCGTCGAGCAGGCGGTGCAGTGCCTGCGCACCATCGAAGCGGCGCTGGCGGAGGCGGGCTGCACGTTCGCGGACGTGGTCCGCGTGCGCTACCTGCTGCCCGAGCGCGAAGACTTCGAGCCGTGCTGGCCGGTGCTGCGCAAGGCTTTCGCGGACGCGCACCTCCCGGGCTAGAGGCGCTCGATGATCGTCCCCGTGGAGAGAGCACCTCCGGCGCACATCGTCACCAGCGCCGTCGACGCGTCCCGGCGCTCCAGCTCGTGCAACGCCGTCGTCAGCAGCCGGGCCCCGGTGCTCCCCACCGGATGGCCCAACGCGATCGCGCCACCGTTGACGTTCACACGCGACTCATCGGGCTCCAAAACCCGCTGCCACGACAAGGCCACCGACGCGAAAGCCTCGTTCACCTCGAACAGGTCCGGGTCGGCGATCGTCATCCCGGCGCGAGCGAGCACCCGCTCGGTCGCGCGGATCGGGCCGTCCAGGTGGTAGTACGGCTCGGCGCCGACCAGCGCCTGCGCCACGATCCTGGCCCGCGGCCGCAAGCCCAGCGAAGCCGCCCGCGCGGAGTCCATCAGGAGCAGCGCCGCCGCGCCGTCGGAGATCTGGGACGACGTGCCCGCCGTGTGGACGCCGTCCTCGACCACCGGCTTCAACCGCGCCAAGCCTTCGGCTGTCGTCTCGCGGAGGCCCTGGTCGCGGCCGACCAGACGCGTCTCCCCGGTCACGGAACCGTCGTCGGACAGGACCGGGGCCTTCACCGGCACCACTTCGCGGTCGAAGTGCCCGGCCGCCCACGCGGCCGCCGCCTTCTGCTGGGACGCGGCGCCGAACGCGTCGACGTCGGCGCGCGTCAGGCCGCGGCGGACCGCGATGCGCTCCGCCGCGCCGTACTGGTCGGGCAGGTCGATCGACCACGACGCCGGCCGCGGCGAGCCGGAGCCCCGGTTCGCGCCCAGCGGCACCCGGCTCATCGCCTCGACCCCGCACGCGACGCCCACCTCGATGGCGTCCGCCGCGATCAGGCCCGCGACCAGGTGGGTCGCCTGCTGCGCCGAGCCGCACTGGGCGTCGATCGTCGTCGCGCCCGCCGTCTCCGGGAGGCCCACGTGCAGCCACGCCGTGCGCGTCACGTTGCCGGACTGCTCGCCGGCCTGCGTGACGCAGCCGCCGATCAGCTGCTCGACGAGGTCCGGATCGATCCCCGCGCGGTCGAGGAGGGCCAGCTGCGCGGCGCCCAGCAGCTCGGCCGCGTGCAGGCCGGCCAGCAGCCCGCCCCGCTTGCCGATCGGGGTCCGCACGGCTTCGACGATGACCGGCACACCCATGTCGTCCCTTTCGTCGGGCAACGCTGTCCGATGCTTCACACTGGCTCACACTGACTCAAAACTAGAACAAGTTATCGTTCTGTGCAAGCGACCCCAGGTTCGACGCGATCTTGATCTTTGTCGAGTGAGCGGTCGCTCACCTGGCCTCATCGGTCAAGTTAACGGGTTTCACTGAACGGTCTTCCGTTAGTTAACACCGTATGCTCTAATCGCAGTTAGAACGTGTTTCAAAGGCGAACCGTGGGAGGCAACGTGGCCGCTCCGCTCATCCCCGCCGGTTTCGACTTCACGGACCCGGACCTCTACGCCGAACGGCTGCCCCTGGCCGAATTCGCCGAACTCAGGCGGACGGCGCCCGTGTGGTGGAACCCCCAGAAGACCAACACCGCAGGCTTCGGCGACGACGGCTACTGGGTCGTCTCGCGCCACGAAGACGTGAAGGAGGTCTCGCGCGACAGCACGCTCTACTCGTCCAGCGAGAAGACGGCGATCATCCGTTTCGACGAGAGCATGACCGAGGACCGCCTCAACGCGAACCGCCTGGTCCTGCTCAACATGGACGCCCCGCAGCACACGAAGCTGCGGAAGATCGTCTCGAAGGGCTTCACCCCGCGTTCCATCGCGAAGCTCGAGGACACTCTGCGCGACCGCGCGGAGCGGATCGTCCACGAAGCACGCAAGAAGGGGACCGGCGACTTCGTCACCGACGTCGCGTGCGAGCTTCCCCTGCAGGCCATCGCCGAGCTGATCGGCATCCCGCAGGAGGACCGGCTCAAGATCTTCGACTGGTCGAACCAGATGGTCGCCTACGACGATCCCGAGTACGAGGTCGAGCCCCTGGAGGCGTCCGCACAGCTCATCGGCTACGCCTGGAACATGGCCGAGGACCGCCGCAAGTGCCCGATGGACGACATCGTCACGAAGCTGATCCAGGCCGACGTCGACGGCGAAGCGCTCGGCTCCGACGAGTTCGGCTTCTTCGTCATCCTGCTCGCCGTCGCCGGCAACGAGACCACGCGCAACGCCATCACCCACGGCATGAAGGCGTTCCTCGACCACCCGGACCAGTGGGAGCTCTTCAAGGAGCAGCGGCCGAAGACCGCGCCGGACGAGATCGTCCGCTGGGCCACCCCGGTGGTCGCGTTCCAGCGGACCGCCACCCGCGACACCGAGCTGGGCGGCGCGCACATCCGCAAGGGCGACCGCGTCGGCATGTTCTACAGCTCCGCCAACTTCGACCACGAGGTCTTCGCCGACCCGGAGAAGTTCGACATCCTCCGCGAAGACAATCCACACGTCGGTTTCGGCGGAACCGGTTCGCACTACTGCATCGGCGCGAACTTGGCCCGGCTGGAGATCGACCTGATCTTCAACGCCATCGCCGACGTGATGCCGGGCATCACCGAGGCCGCGGCGCCGGTCCGGCTGCGGTCGAGCTGGCTCAACGGGATCAAGCACTACCCGGTGCGCTACGCCTGAGGAACTCCGAGACGCGGTCCCAGGTGAGCTCGGCGGCTCGCTCGTCGTGGTCGGGGCCGTCCGCGTCGGTGTAGAAGTGGCCGATGCCGGGGTAGCGGAACACCTCGGCATCGGCGCCCGACCGGGTCGCGGCGGTGAGCCACGCCGCGACCTGCGCCGGGGGCGCGATCGGGTCGGGGTCGGCGACGTGCACCTGGACCGGCAGGCCGGCGCGGCTCCCGGCGGGCAGTGCCCCCAAGGCGTGCAGCAGCAGGACGCCGGCGGTGCCGGGCCGGTGCGGCAGCACGGTCTCGACCACGCCCGCCCCCATCGACACACCCACGAGCACGGTCTCCGCGGGGAGGTCGTGCACGGCGTCACGGGCTCGCCGGGTGATGGTCTCCCAGCCGACGGCGTCCTTCAGCGCGAAACCCTCGTCGAGGGTCGGCGCCGTCCGGCCGCCGTAGAGGTCCGGTGTCACCACGCGGTGCCCGGCCTCCCGCAACCGCCCGGCGAAGCCGAGTTCGACGGGCCGCAGCCCCAGGACGGAGTGGAAGAGCGCGATGTCGGTCACCGGACCATGACATCATGAGGCGATGGGCCCGCGTGCGACCGTCGACGTCGAGTTCTCCGTCCGCGTCACCGAACCCGGTCGCGCGGCGATCTCGGTCGCCGCGGCGCACGCGGACACCGAAGAGCTCACCGTTTCCTGGCACGGCGAGAGCGAGCTCGCCGAGTTCGAGCACGGCACGCGCGCCGAGGTCTTCGAGCTGCCCACCGGCGAGCACCGCGTCACCTACCACGCCGAACGCGCGCTGATCGACTCCGAACCCGAGCCGCTCACGCTTGCCGAGGCCGCGGTGTTCACCCGGCCCAGCCGGTACTGCCCGTCCGACCGGATCGCCGGGCTGGTCCCGCCGGAGCTCTACTCCCTGAAGAGCGAAAAGAAGAAAGTCGACACCATCGTCCGGCACGTCCACGAGCGACTGTCCTATGTGGTCGGTTCCAGCCGGGGGACCGACGACGCGATCGACACGCTCCTGGCCGGCGAAGGCGTCTGCCGCGACTTCGCGCACGTCTGCATCGCGCTGTGCCGGTCCCTCGACATCCCCGCGCGCTACGTCGGCGTCTACGCGCCCGGGCTGTCGCCGATGGACTTCCACGCCGTCTTCGAGGCCGCCGTCGACGGGCACTGGTACGTCTTCGACGCCACCCACCTGGCGCCGCGGCAGACCATGCTCCGGATCTCGACCGGCCGCGACGCCGCGGACACGGCGTTCCTCGCCACCCTCGGCTGCGAGCTCGACTTCCTGGGCAGCACGGTGTTCGCGACGACGGACACCGCGCTTCCCCAGGACGACCGGACCGAGCTCGTCGTCCTGGACTGACGCCGATCGGATGGTCCGACCGCGTGTTGTATGCGCGAAGAGGCCGTCCGCTGGGTAGACAGTGTCCGTGAAGAGTTCCCCGAAGGCCCCGAGCCTCTGGGCCCGGGCCCGCGCCCGGTACCGCTGGCTGGACCACATCGCCCGCGCGACCAACCGCTACATCGAGTGCGGCGGCTACCACTACGTCGCTTCGATCACCTACTTCAGCCTGCTGTCGCTGGTGCCGCTGCTGATGCTCGCCTCGTCGGTCGCCGGGTTCGTGCTGGCCAGCCAGCCGCACCTGCTCGACACGATGGTCCACGCGATCGTGTCCACGCTGCCCGGCGGGCTCGGCGACAAAGCCACCGACCTGCTCACCGGCTTCGTCGAGCAGCGGACCAGCGTCGGGCTGTTCGGCCTGGCCATCGGCCTCTACTCGGGCTGGAACTGGATGAACGCGCTGCGGGACTCGCTCACCGCGCTATGGGGGCAGAACCGGTCGGACCAGTCGCTGCCGCGGCTGATCGCCGTCGACCTGCTCGCGCTGCTCGGCCTGACCGTGGCGCTGCTGGTGTCGTTCACGATCACGATCTCCGGCACCGCGCTCGGCAGCTACCTGCTGCGGCTGGCCGGGCTGGACGACACCAGCTGGGGGCACCAGCTCGTGTCGGCGTCGTCCGTCCCGTTGGCGCTCGCCGCCGACTGGCTGGTGTTCCTGTGGGTGCTCACGCGGCTGCCGCGGCAGAAGGTGGGCGTGCGCAGCGCGATGCGGGGCGCGATCGCCCTGGCCATCGGCTTCGAGGCGCTCAAGCTGGCCGGCGGCATCTACCTCCGGTTGATCGGCGACTCGCCGACCGGCATCGCGTTCGGCTCGGTCATCGGCCTGATCTTCTTCATCTCGCTGGTGGCGCGACTGCTCGTGTACGTCACGGCGTGGACGGCGACGGGCTCCGACGCGCCGCCGAAGCCGATCCAGCCGCCGGCGCCGGTCGTGTTCGAGCCGGTGATCGTGGTGGACCCGCCGGTCGCGGTGCCGGCCACCGTCGGCGTCGTGACCGGGGTGGTCGGGACGCTGCTCGCGCTCAAGTGGCGACGTTCGCGAGACTGAAGAGCCGGTCGAGCTGGTGGTCGATGAGCACGATGGCCGCCTCGGGTGCGCGCTGGCCCAGGATGATGCTGGTCTGCAGGCCGTCGACGCTCGACAGGAGCAGCTCGGCCTCCGGCAGCAGTTCGAGGTCCGGGGCCACCTCGCCGCGGTCGCGGCCCCACGCCAGCAGGTCCGCGGTCAGCCGTTCCAGCTCGGGCGGCGCCGCGCTGAACGCCGACGCCAGCCCGGGGTCCGAAAGGGACCGGACGAAGTAGGCGAGGTGCACGAGGTAGCGCGTGCGGCGCTCGTCGTCGACCGGCAGCATCCCGACGAGCATGGCCCGCAGCACCTCGCGCGGGGTCGCGTCCTCCGCCGGGCCGATGCCCGCGCGGATGGTCTCCCCGGCGTCCGCGTTGAGGATTTCGAGCGCGCCGAGCAGCAGGTCGTCGCGCGTGCCGAAGTAGTACTGGACCAGCCGCAGCGAGACGCCGGCCTCGGCCGCGACCTTCCGCAGGGACACGTCTTCGAGCCCGCGCGCGCTCGCGATCCGCCAGACGGCTTCGGCGATCTGGCGGCGGCGTTGCTCGTGGTCGGCGAGTCTCGGCATGGTGGGTCGAGCGTATCAACGCGGCTTGGCGGCGCCGACGACCCACATCGAGAAGTACTGCGACCCGCCGCCGTAGGCGTGCCCGACGGCGATGCGCGCGCCGTCGACCTGGTAGTCCCCGGCCCGGCCCATCACCTGCTTCGCCGCTTCGGAGAAGCGAAGCATGCCGGACGCGCCGATCGGGTTGGACGAGAGCACCCCGCCGGACGGGTTCACCGGCAGCCGCCCGCCGATCGCCGTCTCACCGGCCTCGGTGACCTTCCAGCCTTCGCCTTCGGGCGCGAACCCGAGGTTCTCCAGCCACATCGGCTCGAACCAGGAGAACGGCACGTAGATCTCGGCGACGTCCACTTCGGACATCGGATCCTCGATGCCCGCCTCGGCCCACAGCGCGGCGGCGGCGTCCCGGCCGGCTTGGGGGTTGACCTGGTCGCGGCCGGCGAACGTCGTCGGCTCGGTGCGCATCGCCGTCGCGTGGATCCAGGCGGCACCGCCCTCGACGGCGTCCCCGGCGGCCTCGTCGCCGAGCACCATCGCGCACGCGCCGTCGGACGACGGGCACGTCTCGTCGTAGCGGATCGGGTCCCACAGCATCTGCGACGCCTGCACCGACTCGACGGTGATGTCGGCCTGCCGCAGGTGCGCGTAGGGGTTCAGGGCGCCGTTGCGGCGGTCCTTCGCCGCGACGATCGCGCCGATGTGCTCGGGCGCGCCCGAGCGGCGGATGTAGGACCGGACGTGCGGGGCGAAGTAGCCGCCCGCGCCGGCGCCGACCGGCATCTGGAACGGCGGCAGGATCGACAGGCCCCACATCGCGTTCGACTCGGACTGCTTCTCGTAGGCCACGGTCAGGACCCGGCGGTGCACGCCGGACTGGATCAGCGAGGCCGCGACCAGCGCCGTCGAGCCGCCGACCGAACCGGCGGTGTGCACGCGCAGCAACGGTTTCCCGGTCGCGCCCAGCGAGTCGGCGAGGAAGAGCTCGGGCATCATCACGCCCTCGAACAGGTCCGGCGCCTTGCCGAGCACGACGGCGTCGATGTCCGCCCACCCGACCTGGGCGTCGGCCATCGCGCGGTCGATCGCTTCGCGCAGCAGGCCAGGCATCGAGACGTCCTGCCGCTTGGCGCGGTGGTGCGTCTGGCCGGTGCCGAGCACGGCGGTGAGCTGCTTGGTCATCGGGCCTCCAGCACGGTCACCAGGTTCTGTTGCAGGGCCGGGCCGCTCGTCGCGTGGGCCACGGCCTTGCGGGATTCGCCGCTGTGGATCCGGGTCGCCGCCTCGCCGATGCGGGCTAGGCCGGCGGAGAACATCGGATTCGCGGCGAGTGCGCCCCCCGAGGGGTTGATCTTCGTGGTGTCGTCGAGCTTCAGGGCCGTCCGCAGGATCAGCTCCTGGTGCGTGAACGGCGCGTGCAGCTCGGCGAGGTCGGCGCCGTCGAGGTCCAGCGCCTGCGCCGCGATCTCGGTGGACGGGCTGCGGGTGAGGTCGCGGGCGCCGAGGACGGGGGAGTCGACGCGGTGCTCGATGCCCTGGATCACCGCAGGGTGCTCCACGATGTCCTTCGCGCGTTCCACAGTGGACAGGACTATCACGGCGGCGCCGTCGGTGATCGGTGCGATGTCGTGCTTGCGCAACGGATCCGCGAGGTAGGGCGTGTCGAGTAGTTCGCTGACGTCCTGGTCCGTGCCCCGGGCGGCGACCTCGGCGAGGTCCTTTTCGGACCAGAGCCCGGCCTCCAGGCCCAGCCGCGCCTGGATCCCGGCGATCGAGACCGAGTCCGGCCACAGGGGAGTGACGACGTACGGGTCGAGCTGCAGGGCGAGCACCCGGCGCAGCTGCCCGGCGCTGGACTTGCCGAAGCCGTAGACGAGCGCCGTCTCGACCTCGCCCATCTTGATCTTCAGCCAGGCCTCGTAGAGCGCCCAGGCGGCGTCCATCTCGACGTGCGACTCGTGGATCGGCGGGAATGCGCCGATCGCGTCGACGGCGGCGATGAACGAGAAGGCGCGCCCGGCCAGGTAGTCCGACGAGCCGGAGCACCAGAAGCCGATGTCCTGTTTGGACAGACCGGTCTTGGCGAAGACCTCGGCGAAGATCGGGACGAGCATCTCCACGCCGTTGGTGGTGCCCGCGGTTTCCCGGACGTTGGGGGCCTTCGCGAAGCCCGCGATCGCGACGTCTGGCATCAGGACCTCACAGGTGGTGGGCAAAGGTTTCGTAGGCCGCGTCCGGCTCGCCGGTCGGCTCGAAGTGGTCGATGTTCTCCAGCGACGTCCACCACTGGTCGCGCGGTTTCCACGCGGCGCGCACGCGCATGCCCATCTTGACGTCTTCGGCGTCGCAGCCGAGGACGAGGTGGAGGAAGGCGATGTCGGCGCCGTCGAGCAGGATGTACGCGGCGACGTACGGCGGCTTGAGCCGCTGGCCGAGGAACGGGACGTTGACGATGCAGAACGTCGTGACGATGCCGGTGTCGGGCAGCTCGACCTCGTCGGTCGTGGGGACGCCGTCGGTCGGGCAGGCGCCGCGCGGCGGGATGTAGACCTTCTCGCACGCGGGGCAGCGCTGGCCGATCAGCTTTCCCTCGGCGAGCCCGCGCAGGTAGCGGCTCTCCTCGGGGGACGCGGAGTGCTGGTACTTGAGGTGCACGGGCGTGATGATCACGCTGACCGGGGCGCCTTCCGCGCGGTCGGCGACCGGGGGAGCGGGCTCGGTCGGCGTGGTGTCCTCGGCGTCGACCGGCAGGAAGTAGGCGATGTCGCGGATGTGCCCGACGGTGTCCTCGGCCCACTTGACCCGGACCCTTTGTCCACTGTGGATCTTTCCCGGTTCGCCCGCGTCGACGGCGTGGAGCATCGCGGTGTCGGCGCCGTCGAGCTTGACGAGCGCCCAGGCGAAGGGCCGGGACAGCGGCTGCCCGTCGAGCGGCTCGGCGCACCAGGACCAGGAGACGACGGTGCCCTCTTCGGCCACCGGGACGAACTCGCTGAGCTGATCGGCGGTGACGGGGTCGTACTCGACCGGCGGGACGTGCACGCGGCCGTCGCTGCCCCGGATGCCTTCGATGCGGCGCTCCCGCAGCGCGTTCACGAACCGGCCGAGGACGGGCCCGGTGGAGCGCGTGTAGTCGAAGCCGACGTTGAGCGGTGCCGCCAGTGGTGTCTCGGTCACGTCCATGAGTGAAACACGTTCTCGTTCTGGCGGCAAGATCCCGGCATCGCGCGCTCCTTGTTGGTCTGCAACGTGTTCTACAAGGGCTGGGTCAGCGGCCGCGGAACTCCGGCTTCCGCTTCTCCGAGAAGGCCTTCGGCCCTTCCTTCGCGTCCTCCGACGCGAAGACCTCGATCCCGTACTGCGAGTCCAGCTTGAAGGCCTCTTCCTCGTGGAGCCCTTCGGTGTCCCGGATCGTCCGGAGGATCGCCCGGACCGCGACCGGGCCGTTCGCGTTCACCAGCGAAGCCAGCTCCAGGGCCTTCGTGAGCGCGGTTCCGTCCGGCACCACGTGCCCGATCAAGCCGATGGCCAGCGCTTCGTCCGCGCTGAGGTGGCGGCCGGTGAGCAGGATGTCCGCCGCCACCGTGTACGGGATCTGGCGCGGCAGCCGTACCGCCGATCCGCCCATCGGGAACAGCCCCCACCGGGCTTCGGAGACCCCGAAGCGGGCCCCGGCGCCCGCGACCCGGATGTCCGTCCCCTGGAGGATCTCCGTCCCGCCCGCGATCGCCGGCCCCTCGACCGCCGCGATCAGCGGCTTCTTCAGGCGGCGGCCCTTCAGCAGGCCCGGGATGTGCGCCGGGTCGAACTTGCCCGCGTCGAAGGCCTTGCTCGGCGAGTTCCGGGACATCGACTTCAGGTCCGCGCCCGCGCAGAACGCGCCGCCCGCGCCGGTCAGGACGCAGCTGCGGATCGAGTCGTCGGAATCGACGCGGTCCCAGGCGTCGACCATGATCGACATCATCTCGCCGGTGATCGCGTTGCGCGCCTCGGGCCGGTTCATCGTGACGATGAGCGTCGCCCCGTCCTGCGAAACCAGCGCGTGCGGTTCACCCACGGAAACCTCCTGAAGGAGCAGTGCCATTGCCCGGAACGATAACATGTTCTACTTTGAGGACGTGGCACTCAACATCGCGGATCTTCTGGAGCACGCCGTCGACGCCGTGCCGGAGCGCGTCGCGGTCGTGTGCGGTGAACGGCGAGTCACCTTCGCCGAACTGGAGGCGCGGGCCAACCGGCTCGCGCACCACCTCGCCGCGCACGGCGTGGGACGCGGGTCCCACATCGGGGTCTATTCCCGCAACTCGATCGAGGCCCTCGAGGCGATGATCGCCGCGTACAAGCTGCGCGCGATCGCCGTCAACGTCAACTACCGCTACGTGCACGGCGAGCTGGCCTACCTCTTCGGCGACGCCGACCTCGTCGCCCTCGTGCACGAGAGAAGCTACTCGGACAAGGTGGCCGCCGTCCTGCCCGAGACGCCGAAACTGAAACACGTTGTCGTGATCGACGACGGCAGCGACGGCGACTACTCGAGCTACGGCGGCGTCGACTACGAAGCGGCACTCGCGGAACAGAGCCCCGAGCGCGACTTCGAAGAGCGCAGCAACGACGACCTCTACATCCTCTACACCGGCGGCACCACGGGCTACCCGAAGGGCGTGCTCTGGCGCCACGAGGACATCTGGCGTGCCCTCGGCGGCGGGATCAACTTCGTGACCGGCGAGTACGTCCCGGACGAGTGGACGCTCGCCGAGCAGGGCAAGGCCGGGAGCCTGACCCGGCTGCCCGCCGCGCCGCTGATCCACGGCGCCGCGCAGTGGGCCGCGTTCGGCGCGCTGTTCACCGGCAGCCCGGTGGTGTTCGTGCCGCGCTTCGACGCCCACGAGATCTGGAAGGCCGTCCAGGAGCACAAGGTCCAGGTCCTCACGATCGTCGGCGACGCGATGGCGCGGCCGCTGATCGAGGCGTTCCGCGAAGGCGATTACGACGCTTCGTCGATCGTCGCCGTGTCGAGCCACGCCGCGCTGTTCTCGCAGTCGGTGAAGCAGGAGTTCGTCGAGCTCGTGCCGCACGCCGTGATCACCGACGCGATCGGCTCGTCGGAGAGCGGCTTCACCGGGATCGGCATGGTGGCCAAGGGCTCCGACCACAGCGCCGGCCCGCGGGTGAACTTCGGCAAGGACGCCATCCTGCTCGACGACGACGGCCACCTCGTCGAGCAGAAGCCCGGCGCGGTCGGGCTGATCGGCCGCCGCGGGCACGTCCCGCTCGGCTACTACGGCGATCCCGAGAAGAGCAAGACGATCTTCGTCGACATCGACGGCGTCCGGTACGTCGTGCCGGGCGACTACGCCCGCTACGAGGAGGACGGCACGGTCACCCTGCTCGGCCGCGGCTCCCAGTGCGTCAACACCGGCGGCGAGAAGGTCTACCCGGAAGAGGTCGAGGGCGCGCTCAAGTCGCACCCGGACGTCTTCGACGCGCTCGTCATCGGGATCCCGGACGAGCGGACCGGCCAGCGCGTCGCCGCCGTCGTCCAGCTCCGCGAGGGCGCCGAAGCCGACCTCGCGGGGATCGAGCGGCACGTCCGGGGCGAGATCGCCGGCTACAAGGTGCCGCGGACCGTCTGGCTGGCCGACGAGATCGGCCGCTCGCCCAGCGGCAAGCCGGACTACCCGTGGGCCGAGCGCTACGCCGCCGGCCACGAACCGGCCACGGCCCAGCCCGTCTGAGAGGACTGAGGAGGTTTTCGGAGTGCGGACATCCCTGTGCGACCGGCTCGGCATCGACCTGCCGATCATCGGGTTCACGCCCTCGGAACACGTCGCCGCGGCGCTCAGCCGCGCCGGCGGGCTCGGCGTGCTCGGCTGCGTCCGGTTCAACGACGCCGCCGAGCTCGACCGGGTGCTCACCTGGATGGACGAGAACACCGGCGGCAAGCCCTACGGCGTCGACATCGTGATGCCGGCGAAGATCCCCGCCGAGGGCACCCAGGTGGATCTGGCGAAGCACATCCCGGAGGGCCACCGCGCGTTCGTCGACCGGGTGCTGCGGGAGCTTTCGGTGCCGCCGCTGCCGGACGACACCGACGAACGCGCGGGCGTGCTCGGCTGGCTGCACTCGGTCGCGCGGTCCCACGTCGAGGTCGCGCTCAACCACCCGATCAAGCTGATCGCCAACGCCCTCGGCTCGCCGCCGGCGGACGTCATCGGCCAGTGCCACGACCGGGGCGTCCCGGTGGCGGCGCTCGCCGGCAAGGCCGAGCACGCGGTCCGACACGTCGAGAACGGCGTCGACTTCGTGGTCGCGCAGGGTTACGAAGCCGGCGGGCACACCGGCGAGATCGCATCCATGGTGCTGGTGCCGGAGATCGTCGACGCCGTCGACGTCCCGGTGCTGGCCGCGGGCGGGATCGGTTCCGGGCGGCAGATGGCCGCGGCGCTCGCGCTCGGCGCGTCCGGCGTCTGGATGGGCTCGATGTGGCTCGCCACCGAGGAGTACTTGCAGACCATGGGCGAATCCGTGGCGATGCAGCAGGCGCTGGTCGCGGCGAAGTCGTCCGACACGGTCCGGACGCGGATCTACACGGGCAAGCCCGCGCGGCTGCTGAAGACCCGCTGGACCGAGGCGTGGGCCGCGGCGGACGCGCCCGAGCCGTTGCCGATGCCGCTGCAGAACCTGCTGGTTTCCCACGCCCACAACCGGATCCACGCGGCGAACGACCCGAGCGTGGTGTCGATGCCGGTCGGGCAGATCGTCGGCCGGATGAACGCGGTCCGCCCGGTCGCCGACGTCGTCGCGGACCTGGTGGCCGGCTACGAAGAAGCACTGTCCCGTTTGGACAAGACCCGCTGAAAAGCCGTGAAGGCCACCTCCAGGAACTCAAAGTTCCTGAAGGTGGCCTTCACGGACTTGTGACTACAGACCGGAGGCGGCCGCGGCGATCTTCGACGCGAACGTGCTCACCTCGGTGTAGACGCCGGGGGCGTGCGGCCGGGCGCAGCCGTCACCCCAGGAGACGATGCCGACCTGGATCCACGCGTTGGCGTTGTCCCGGCGGAACATCGGGCCGCCCGAGTCGCCCTGGCAGGTGTCGACCCCGCCGGCGGTCAGGTTGCCGGCGCAGATCTCGGCGCTCGGGATGAGGTCGGGGTAGCTGCCGCCCTGGGCCTGGCAGGTGCTGTCGGCCACGAACGGGACGGTCGCCTTGAGCAGGTACCGCTGCTGGGCGCCGCCTTCGCGGGCCGCTCCCCAGCCGGCCACGGTGAACGTGCCGGTGTTGTAGGTCGACGTCGTCGCGATCGGCAGCGTCGAGAGGCCGGTGACCGGGCTCGCGAGCTTGATCAGCGCCCAGTCGCCGCCGGTCGAGGTGCCGTAGGTGGGGGACTGGTAGACGTAGGTCGACTTGATCTTCTTGGCGCTCGTGCTGTTGAGGTCGACGACGCCGACGGTCGCCGTGATCGAGGTGTTCGACCCCGTCCGGCTGACGCAGTGGGCGGCGGTCAGGACGATCTGGTTCGTGTAGAGCGCGCCGCCGCAGCCCATCGACAGCCGGACCATGAACGGGAACTCGCCCTGGGCGGCCCGGGTCCCGCCGACGACGTCGGTGGCCGGCGGCTGGGCCGCGATCGCCGGGGTGGCGAACGACGCGGCCGCGGCGACCGCGGCCACGGCGGTGGTGACGTTTCTGAGCAGGGTGAACCAGCGCTTGGGAGCCAAGGGGATCAGTCCTTCCAGTGTCCACTGTGGAAGCCGAGCTCGAGAGCGGCCCCATGACTACACCAGGTGCTCACATACCCGGACAACCGACTTTCTTCGGATGTTTCGGGCGGTTGGGTGATTTCTCACCGGCGGACCGACGAAGGCCGTAGGCCGATGCGCCCAGTACCAGCGTCGCGGGGCCCGACGGGGGCGCGTACCGCCCCGGAATTCACCGAGCCTTTCCCGGCCGTAAAAACATCGGTTCCGCAGGATTGCGGAGGAATCGCGGCCCGCTCCCGCGAAAACGGCGGCGGGCGCATCCGGGTGATCCTCCGTGGTGCGCACCACAGCGAACCACGGCGCACCGGGAAGCGAATAGGGTCGATTCCGTGCCTGCCCCTTCGCGCCATTACCGCCTGTCCGCCGACGGTCCCGTGCTCGACGGGATTCCCGAGCACGGCCGCGTCCCGCGTTACTACGCGGTCAAGGTCGAACTGCTGGCGGTGATCGCGGAACTCGGCGAAGGGTCGGTGCTGCCCACGGAACGGGAACTGTGCGAGCGTTTCGAGGTGTCGCGGGCGACCGTGCGGCAGGCCGTCGGCGAGCTGGTGCTCGAAGGCAGGCTCAGCCGGCGGCAGGGGAGCGGCACGTTCGTCGCCGGCCCGAAGCTGGTGCAGCCGCTGGCCCTGGTGAGCTACACCGACGGGCTGCGGCGCCAAGGCATCCGGCCGGGCCGCACCGTGATCACGCTGGAGCGGCGCCTGGCCGGCAGCGCGCTGGCCGCCGACCTGCAGGTCACCTCGGCCGCCGAGGTGATCCACATCGAGCGGGTGCTGCTGGCCGACGAGGAGCGCGTCGGCCTGGAGTCGACATATCTCCTCGCCGAGCGGTTCCCGGCACTGCTGGAGGTGTTCGACCCCGGGCAGTCGCTGTACGCGTGCCTGCGCGATCAGCTCGGCGTGGTGTTCGACGGCGCCGAGGAGCGCGTCGAGACGGTGCTGGCGACCCCGCGCGAAGCCCTGCTCATCGGCACCAACCCGGCCCTGCCGATGCTGCTCGTGCACCGCATCTCGTGGGGCCCGGACGGCGCGCCGTTCGAGCGGGTGCGCTCGCTGTACCGCGGCGACCGGCTCAGCTTCATGACCCGCCTCGGCCGCTCCTGAGGCGTCACGTTCTCCGGGACGCCCTCGTTCCTCCCGCACAACCGAACGGGAGGACGTCATGAACATCGCTTTGTGGGTGGGTCAGGTGCTGCTGGCCGCGATCTTCGCCCTGTCGGGCGCGCTGAAGTCGACGATGTCGCGGCAGCGGATGCTGGAAACCGGCCAGACGGGGGCGGCGGCGTGCCCGCTGCCGGTGGTGCGGTTCACCGCGATCTGCGAGCTGTTCGCCGTGGTGGGGCTGATCCTGCCGGTACTGCTGGGCGTCGCGCCGGTGCTGACCGGCTGGGCGGCGGCGGGCCTGGCGGTGGTGATGGTGGGCGCGATGGCGATGCACGGCCGCCTGGCGGTCGTGCGGCACAAGCCGGCGGAATGGCGGAACGTCGGGATCAACGGCCTGATCCTCGCGGTCTGCGTGTTCGTCGCCGTCGGCCGGTTTTGACGGGTCGGGGATGCAACCGGACGGGCTCCTGCTCCGTCTGGCAGGTATGCGCACGACGGTGAAACTGCTGGGAACGGGCCTGCTGCTGCTCGCGACGACGGCCTGCGGGGCCGGTACGAGCGGCGCGGGGGCTCCGGTCGCAAGCAGTACTGCGCCCTCTTCATCACCTTCATCACCCGTGTCCGGTTCGCCCTCGGTCGCGCCCCCGCCTTCGCAGACGGTCGGGCGCCCGACGCAGGGCATCGCCCCGGGCGACGACGTGATCGCCGAGACGCAGGTCGACGCGAGTGGCGTGCCCGAGGGATACCCGCGCAGCCTGTTCCGCGCCACGGACGGCCGAACCTTGACCTTGCAGGCCGAGGAGGGCGGTTGCCGCCGCATTTCGGCCCGCGTCGGCGACCAGACGGCGCAGTCGGTGGTGGTGCTGGTGACCGTGACGGCGCCGCAGAAGGGCCAGATGTGCCCGGACTACATCAGGGAGATCCGCATCCCGCTGGCGCTGGCGGCGCCGCTCGGGAGCCGGACGGTGGTGCTCCGCCAGGGCTGACGGCGGTATCGAGGACGCTGGGAGGGCCGCCCCGGGATGCCCGGGGTCGCCCTCCCAGACCACGTCCGGACGGTCGGGGGCGCGGGCCACCCAGTCCGGGGGCGAAAGCACCACCCGGGCGAGTTAGGCGCCGCGGAGAATGAAGTTGGTGGCCCTCCTACC
>NZ_JBFBBZ010000048.1:12198-70961 GCF_040682935.1 Amycolatopsis sp. NPDC051061 | reverse complement strand
CCCGTTCCCGAGGCCGAGCAGCGGGTCACCGACCTGGCGCGGGAGCTGGCTGCCGGTGTCGGGGCGCCTCGGACCCGTGGGGCGCGCGGCGCCCGCAGCGAGGCGGGCGAAAGCTCCGCAGCTGGGGCGTCCGCCACGGGCGAGCCAGGCCCGGCCGCGGGCTCCGGAGCCGTCTCGGCGCTGGAGCAGCTGCGCACCTGGCGGCCGACGGTCTGGGACGGCTCCCAGACGTGGCGGAGCCGGTTCGAGCAAGCCTTGCCCCAGCTGCCGCCGTTGTACGCTGCCCCGATCAATGAGGTCCGGCGGGCCGGGCCCGTCTGGGACCTGGTGCGGGCGTGGATCCTGGACATGGCGGGGGTGGTCAACCCGAGCACCGGCCGCGCCGTCACCGGGCCCGAGGTCCAGCGGCTTTCCGGGTTCCAGCTGCCCCCCAAGTGGGCCACCGACGTGTGGCGCGGCGCCAAGCGCCAGGCCGCCGTGACAGCGTCGTCCTCGGCGTCGGCAGCGACGGGAAGCGCGAATGCCGCCCAGGGCCCGCAGAAGCTGTGGGAAGGCCACTTCGCGGGCAGATTCTCGACCGTGGTAGACCCGGCGGACCTGGACTTGCTGGTCGGGCAGGTGGCCGCGGTGCTGGCCGAGCAGCGGTCCCGGCGCGACGCCGAACGGACGTCCGTGGACCTGCGGCTGGTGCTGTCCATCGCGGAGAGCGGCGGGAAGCTCCTGCAGACCGTGCTGCCACGGCTGCTGAGCGCCCACGCCCAGGTACTGGGCAAGCTGGCCGAAGCGGGAGCGTCCGACGTCAAGATCACCAAGGTGCTGCTGACGTCGCGGCCCGGGAACGTGCGGCTCGAACTGGTCCGCCGCCTGGACGGGGGTGGCGTGCCGCTGGCGCAGTACCGGGACCGGACTTCGCTGGTGCTGACCCTGCTCGGCAACACGAACGAGCTGCCCGAGGTGGAGGCGGACCTGGTTCGGCTGGTGGCGGCGGGCGCTGCCCGGCGCGCGCAGGGCGCGGCGCTGCCGGCGTTCGTGTTCGAGGTCGGCCAGGTGAGGGGCGACACCGAGCAAGCGCACGGCGAACGCGAAGCTCATTTCCGGCGCCTGGTCGGCGAAGGGCTGGACGACGGCCACTCGGCGCCCGGCCCCGTTCCCGAGGTGAAGGTCCGCTACCAGGGCGCGGCCCGGCACGGGGAGATCCCGGTTCGCCTCTCCCTCGGTGACCCCGCGGGAGCGGACACCGGCGAGGTGTGGTCGACCAGCCTGCAGAGTGCGCAGGAGGGGATCTACGCGCACGAGCAGGCCCCGCTCGACGCCTGGCTGGACCGGGCGGCGCAGGAGTCCCTCGAACGCCGCGACGCCGACCGGCCGCCGGTCGACTTCCGGATCACCGCGCACCACCACCCGGTGAAGACGGCGGCCGAAAAGGCCACTCTCGACGCCGCCTCGAACCACGTCGTCCAGCACGTCAGCCGCGGCTTCGCCGCGGCGCTGGCCCCGTGGCCGGGCTCGCCGCACGCCGGGCCGGCCGTGTTGGAGCTGACCTTCCCGGTGGGCGACCGGCCGCTGACCAAGGCCGAAACGGAGGCGGGGAACTACCGCACCGGGATCCTGCTGACGGTCCACCCCGACGCGCACCCCGGCTGGACGGCGGCCGACTACCGGAACGCGCGTGAGCTGACCGGGCTGGCCTTCGTCGAGGGCTCCACCAAGCTGACCGACGCCAGCGCGTGGCAGGTGGAGCAGGTGGTGTCCGGAGCGGTTGCACGCGCGACCGCGAACGCCCTCGCGGCCGGTGACCGGACCGCTGCGGTGGAGCCGATCACGCTGGTACCCGTGCGGATCGCGCGCGATCCCGCCGCCCTGGGCGAGGCCCGGCGGGAGCACCTGGCCGCCTGGGTACGGGAACTCGTGCGGGAGGCCGCGGCCGAGGCGGCGAAGACCGTGGCCGGGCAGGGTGGCATCACCCTCCGGCCGCCCGCGGTGACCGTCACGGCGAGTGAGGTCCAGCCGAAGGGGCATCCGGTGGCCCGCATCGTCATCGGCATGTCGGGGCCCGCGGTCGAGCCCGCCCGGCAGGAGGGAAACGCCCTGCAGAGGCGCAGGCAGGCGGAGTACCGAGCCCGCCGGAGGCGGCTGGCCGCGGGCAAGGCGCTGGAGAACTGGTGGCAGGAGCCCGGGCAGATCGGGCTGCAGTGGCGGGGCGCGCTGACCCTGCCCGAGGCGGACCTGCGCGCTCTGATTCACTGGGTGGACGCCGTCTTCCCGCTGCTGCGCACCCGCGAGACCGCCGGTATCGAACCGCTTCACATCGAGGTCGTCCACTACCGGCAGCGCTCCGAGACACCCACGGACCGGCGCCGGATAGCGGACGACGACCGGCAGCGCGTCGGGAACCTGCTGGCCGAGGCCGCGCAGCGGGCCGGGCACCCCGGCCTGTCCGGCGGCCACCCGGCCCGGTTCGTCTCCGCCGTGGTGCGCGCGCACCACGGCCACTCCTCCGGCCTGGAGGTGTGGCTGCGGCGCGATCCCGGCGGATCGATCGCGGGCTACCGGGCGGCCCGGGTGCTGGACCTGGTGTTCGAACCGGACGAAGTGGCGCTGGCGCCGGTGGTGGAGTGGCGGCTGCGGTGGATGCTCGGGGACGTCGCCCAGCGAGTCCGGGCCGGCGGCGAGCGGCCGGAGCCGGTGACCGTGTCGATCCGGCTGGTGTCGGGGCCCGGCGCGAAAGCGGACCGGGGTTCGCACACGGCGGAGCTGAACCGGTTGCTGGTCGACGTCTTCGGCGACGCGCTGGGCGACCGCGTGGTCGTGGACTTGCAGGTGCACGTAGTTCCGGAGTGGCCGCGGAAGCTGACGGCCGGCTCGGTGGTGGTGGGCGACGGGCGCGCGTCCGCGGTGTCGCGCGGCGTGGCGGTGCCCGGGCCCTCGCGCCTGGTCGTGCCGCCCTGGCACGGTGAGCTGACCGTCGTCCCGCGGCGGAAGCGGCCGCGGGAACAGCTGAGGACGGCCCGTCGGCTCGAAGAGCGTTCGCCGGCGGAGGTTTCGCTGGCCCGGCAAGAACTGACGGAGCTGAAGGCGTTCACGCAGGCGATCGCGACGCAGTGGAAAGCCGTGCGCGGAAAGGTGGGGATGCCGGACGTCCGGATCCGGTTGAGCCAGCCGCGCTCCCTGGTCAGGTACGAAGACGACACGCTGGACTTCGTGGTCGGGCAGCTGCGCGAATGGCTGGGCGAGTACGGCGTGGACGCCTCCGGGTGGAGGTTCCACGAGTTCATCTACCTGTCGCCGTCGATCATCATCCCCCGCGCGTCGGTGACGGTGCAGCCCACCCCGCTGCTGACCGGGGAGCAGATCGCGGCCGTGCCCCGGTGGGAAGGGAATTTCCTCGGCAAGTCCGCCGCGAACGAAACCAATTCGGTGATGCGGCCGGAGATGAACGAGCTGTCGCCGGCGATGGAGTGGCAACTGAGCACGTGGCTGAAGGCCGCTGTCGGCACCGTGGTGGGCGCAACGGACAAGCCCCTGCTGCTGGTCGAACTGGTCGCCAGGACAACGAAGCAGTTCCAGCAGCGGGTGGGCTCGGTGCGGTCCGCGGCCGCGGCGGTCCTGCGGTCTATGCCCCGCGGGCCCCAGGACGCGGATGCGTTCATCGACGCCCACTTCCGGTTCTACGTAGATACCGACTGGGATGCCCCGGGCGTGGACTTGCGGCTGTCGGTGATTCCGGCCCACCACGTCCCGGCGGTGGAGGCGATGGTCGCCGGCAATCCGCTGTGGGTCGTTGAGGAGCCGGCCGACGCACCGGCGTTGGTGCTGGACGACGTCCCCGGCGAGCCGGCCGCGCCGGACACGCGACCGGACAGCCCCGCCGTCCCCGCTGCCGAAGACGCTGGTCCGGCGCGACCGGAGGAAACCGGGCCGGAACAGCCGGTGGCCGAGGGCAGCTTCGACGTCGACGAGTTCATGGCGGACTTCGACCCCTCGTGGGCGTCCGGCGGTTTCGACCCCTCCTTCGGCGACGCGCCGGCGTTCGAGCCGGACCCGGGCGCGTTCGACGCCCTGAACGCGTTCTTCGGCGACCAGGGGGTGTTCGAGTTCGAGCCGGGGGCCGGCCTCGCCGGCTTCGAGTTCGACCTCCCGGTGTGGACCGGCCCGGCGGACGCGGGCTTCGCGGAGCCGGCCGCCGGCGGGAGCGGGGTGTCGCCGAGGCGGCGGGGCACGGCACAGGACGTGATGCGGCGCCACCGCGGGCTGTCGCGGCCCGGTTACGACCCGGACGGGGTGCGGTTCGAGCCGTTGGGCTCGGCCGGTGGGTTCGAGGTCACCGGAGTGCGCTCGGGTGTGGTCGTCGGTGACCGGGCTTCGGCCGTGGCCGGGGCGGCGCAGTGGTTCCCGCGCCGGGACGGGGAGTTCGACCTGGTTTTGATCGAGCACGGCGTGCGTGACGTCCAGGCGGTGATGGAGACGTTGCGCACGGCGGGCTGGGACCGGGTGGATGCGTTGCGGGTGTGGGCGTCCAACGTGGACTTCTTGGCGGAGTTCGTCCGGGACTTGCGGGCGGCGGCGGGTGTGCCGGTGTTCCGGCCGGTGGGGTTGCTGTACGTCGGGTTCGAGGAGCCGCAAGGGTGGAGCAGCCGGGTGGGCCGGGTCGGCTCGGTGCGGTACCACGTCGATGGGACGCCGTTCTTCGCCGAAGCCGAAGCCGGCGGGTGGGTCGAGGTGCTGCCCGGCGGCGAGGAGCATCCCGCGGCGTTCGACGAGCCGTTCCCCGCCGACGCGCCGGCCCGCTACGACCTCGACGAGGTCGTGCAGCTGGCACCCGCGAACGGGCGGAGCCAGCAGGCCGAAAGCGCCCGCGCCCGCGGGCGGCGCCACTCGCGGGCGGACCGGACCGTCTCCCCGGACGAGGACTTCGTGCCGATGCCGCCGCCCGACCCGGCACCGGCCTCCGCCGCCGGAAGCGCTGTGGAAGCGCCGCGGGACGGGGATCCGCTGGCGGACGAGACTTGGCGGCACAGCCTGGCCGCGTCGGCCGGCTGGTTCGCTCCGCTCGCCGACCCGCTGCGGCCGGCCGGGTGGGAGCACCTGCGCGCCGGCGCGGACGTGCGCACGGTGGACACGGAACTGGCCGATCCGAAGGTGCGGGCGGAGCTGGGGCCGGACGGGCGCCGGCTGCGGCTGGACCGCTACGTGCACCTGGTGCGCTACGACGTGCGCCGGATAGAGGTGCGCCCGAGCCGGTTCGTGCAGGAGTACACCGTGCGGCTGCGGCTGGACGCGTCCGCGGTGACCGGCGACGAGCAGCGCACCATCGAGGCGCAGGTGCGGGCCGGGCTGGACGCTCTGGGCGTCACCAGCGGGCTCCGGGTGCCCGGCGGGGACCAGCTGCACGTGCGCGTCGAGTTCGTCGGCGCGGACGAACCCGCGCACGCCGGCGTCGTCCTGCTGGGGGCTGCCGACCCGCGCCAGAGCCACCAGACCCGGTGGAACGCCCGCGACGGACAGGCCCTGGCGCACGAGGTGCTGCACTTCCTGGGACTGGTGGACGAGGTGCTGGACGAGAACCGCGTCTTCCTGCGGTGGACCGGGCTCAGCCGGGTAACCACCGACGACGGGCCGATGGGGTCGGCCGTCCACAAGGGCGCGGTGGTCAAGCCGCGGCACGCGTGGCTGCTGGAGCGAACGATGGTGGGCCAGCTGGGCCCGGTCGCCGGGTGGAACCCGCTGCCCGCGACACCAGCGCTGCGGGACCTCACCGGGGCGGACGGGCCGTGGCTCGGCGGGGAAGACCTGGTTCCGGTGGCGGACGGGCCGTACGCGCAGCGGCTGCGCGACCAGCTCGCCGGCCCGGGTCCGGTGGACTTCCGGGAAGTGCTGAACATCTTGCGCCAAGCCAACGTGCGCCGCGACGGCGCGGTGTTCGCGGCGGCGTTCGCCCAGGTCGCCGGAACGGGTTTGGCGACCGCGCTCGAACACGCGCAGGAGACGGGCCGGCTCACCGAGGAGCAGGCCCACCGGGTGCTGGACCGGTTCCGTCCCACCGCGGGCGCCCACCTCGACCCCGCCGAAGCGCCACCGGTGCCGCGGATCTGGACCGACACCGGCGAAGACCTGCCGGACCTGCCCGGCGTGCAGCGCTTCGCCGCGGTCGTCGCCGACTGGATCGCTACGGAAGCCGCAGGCGACGCGCTGGCGTTGCTGGACCGGCTGGACCGCAACCAGCGGGCGCTGTGGGCGGTGGCCGGCGCCTACCGGCAGGTCACCGTCCGCGACGGCGGCGAGCCGCGCGACCTGGAAGCGGACCTGCGCGCCGCACTGCCGGAGGAATCCGACTACCTCGACCACGTGTTCGCGCACCCGGCGCCGGACGTGGCGGCGTGGCGGAACTGGGCGGCTCCGACCGCCGTGGAGTGGGACGCCGCGCTGGAGTGGATGCGGGAACTGCGCGCCCTGACGCTGGACCTGCGCGACCGGTCCCTGCCGGTGCCCCACGAGTACACCGACGGGGGCTGCTACCTCCGCGCGCACCTCGGCACGCTGAAGCTGAAGCAGCTCGGTGCCGACACCCGCGCCATCTTCGTGGCCGACGAGAACGGGATCGCGCCCCCGAGCACCGAGTTCGGCGATTTCGACGGCGAAATCGACTGGCTCTACCACATCGCTCCCCTGGTCTACGTCCGCAGGTCGGGCGCCCCGGAGTGGATGGTCTTTGACCCGTCGGTGGCGGAGCTCCCGCTGACGCAGGCGGAGTGGTTCTCCCGCCTCGGCGTGCCGCTTTCGCAGCCCTTGTTCGAAGGCTCGCTCGAGACGGTCTCCGCCCTCATGACGGTCCTGCGCGCGCAAGCCGACCTCTGGGGCCCAGACGGGTACGTGAAGGAGCCCTACGCCGTCGTCACCGACTCGCACGCGCCGCCGGACTTGGTGAGCATCGACGAGATCCCGGCGTACCGGTCGCTGCGCGATTGGGACTCATCCCTCCGCGCCGAGGAAAGCCAGCTGGTCCGGCACACGGAAATCGCCGCCCGGCGCAAGCTGGCCGGGCGGGTCCGGGACCACGTCACCGGGCTGTACGTGCACGCGGACGCGAGCGGCACCGTCGTGACCGAGGACCAGCTGTTCGCCGCGGTGCGGTCGATCCTCGCCGGCAGCCCGGACCGGGCCGGGCTGCTGGACGACGTGCCGCGGTTCGGCGAGTACCTGCGGCAGATCCTGCCGAACCGCCACGCCGAGCTAGACGCGCTCCTCGCCGCACCGGACGACGGCGGCTTCGTGCCGATGCCCCCGCGTCCCGGTGCCCCCGGCGAAGCGTTCGACGGAGCCGGGGACGCGGCGGGTGCGCTGGCCTTCGCGGCCGGACCCGGGGAACTGGCGCACTGGAAAGAGGCCACGCACGAGTGGACCGGCCGGTTCGACCGGAACCGGCAGCTGCGCGGCGCCGACGACGCCGCACTGGCGGACCTGGCCCGCGCGTTCGCCGGCCGGCTGCTCGAGCTCGCCCGCGACGGCCGCGAGGGGCTCGACATCCGGCTGACCGGGTACGGCGGCGCCGCGTGGGAGCGGGCGGCCGTGCAGGAGCTGGCGGACCGCTTCCGCCTGCTGATCGACGCGGAGCTGCGGGCACTCCAGGACGGCGAGCCGCGGTACACCGCCGACAGCACAGCGTTGGCCGTCACCGTGGCGGTCTTCGCCGCGGGTACCGATCGCCGGGTCGAGCTGTGGACCCACCCCGGCCCCGGGCGGCGGATCGCCGACCACCGGACCGCGGAGACCTTGGACGTCGACTACGCCCACCGCTCGGCCCTGCTGCCCGTCGCGCACGCGAACCGGGTGCGCTGGGCCGTGCAGGGCGCGGCCGTCCGGGCGATCCGGGCCGGGCTCCGGCCGCTGCCGCCGGTGCTGGTCGCCGTCCGGGGCCAGATCAACGAGGTGGCGGCCGCGCACGCCGAGCGCGCAGCCGGGTTCACCGCGCTGGTGCGGCAGGCGCTCACCGAAACCGTGGCCGAAGGCGCGGCCCGGGGGGTGGCGGACCTGCCGTCGGTCGAAGAGCTGATGCCGCAGCTGCACCTCACTTCGGACGGGGACTACTCGTTCCGGGCGGGCCAGGCCTCGGCGACGGTGACCCTGCCGTCGATCCCCGAGCCCGAGCCCGGCCCCGGCCCGCGGGCGGGTTCCGCCGACGCCGAGATGGCGGACGCCCGTTCCACGCCCGAAGCGGAGCTCGTCCCGCTGCCCGCGGCCACCGGGGCACCCCGGCACGGGTCCGGGGGCACCGCGGCGCGGACGGACCCGGTCGTGCGCCGCTGGGCGGTCGAGCTCCCGGGAGACGGTCCGCTGCGGCTGGCGCCGGAGGACCAGGCGTCGCTCGGCGCGCTGGTCGACCTGGTCGGCCGCAACACCGCCCTCCTGCTGGAGCACGACGGGGACCTGCCGGACGTCCGGTTCGCCCTCCACGACACCGCGGCGCGGCGGCAGGCACACGGGCCCACGCTATTCGCGCTGCTGGAGGACGAATTCCGGTCCGGCCTCGAAGACCGGGACGTGACCGCCCCGGAGCTCGCGTTCGACCACGTCGAAGACGGCAGGCAGCGCGGCCGGGCAGCCGGCCTCGAGGTGACCGTCCACCGGGCGCCGCACTCGTCGCGGCACGCCTACCGGGCCGCCCGTACCTTCAACGCGGCCTACAGCCCCCGCGCGGCCGCCCTGCCGCACGCCGCGCGCCGCCGCCTCGACCTGCTGCTGGCGGGCCTGGTCGAGCGGATCCGCGACACCGACGACACCGACGGCGCCGGCGACCCGCCGCGGCTGCTGCTCGACCTGCGGTCCTCGGCCGGCCTGATCGCGGCGCGGACCGACGAGCTCACCGCCTGGGTGAACGCGGCCCTGCGGGCGCTGCTCGGCCAGGACACCGCGCTGACGGCGGAGCGGGTGATCCGTGACCACATCGCGTTCCGCCACGAGACGTCGGTCAAGCACGCCGAGCTGTTCGCCGACATCACCGGGCCCGAACACGAGCTGGACCGCACCTCGCCGGAACCGGGCGTGCGCGTGGACTGGACCGACGGCGCGGATCCGCCCGCCCCGGCTCCCGCCCGCCGCGTCCCCGAGGCCGGCCCGGCGCCCGAGCTCCCGCCGGTCGGCACGCTGACGCGGACGGACGCCGGCCGGGTCATGCGGCGCAACGACCCCGTGCTCGGCCAGTGGACGAGCACGCTGGAACCCGGCGGGGGCCTGCCCGGTGCCGCCCGGGCGGAGCTGGACCGCTTCGCGGACGGCTTCGCCCGCGAGGTCGCCGAGCGCGCGAAGCGCGGGGAGCAGCTGCCCGACGTCCGGCTGTCCGTGCGCGCGGGCCACCGGTCCGGGCACGGGCACCTGACCGACGAGCACCGCCGGCTGCGCGACGTGCTGCTGGCCGCGGTCGCGGCGCGGGGTGCCGTGCCGCCGGGCCTGGAGTTCACCCTGCTCACCGAGCAGGTCCCGGCCACTGGCGCCCCGGTGACCCTCCGGGTGACCGTGCACGAGACGCCCCGGCTCACTGCGGCCGAGCACCGCGCGGCGCAGCAGTCGACGGCGTTCTTCCTGCCGCAGCTGCCGGTCCTGCCGCAGGCGGCCCGCCGCCGGGCCGCCTGGATCGTGCAGGGTTTCGTCGAACGGCTGCTGGCCGAGCCGGACAGCGGGCAGCAGCTGCGGATCGCCGTGGTCCACCCGTCGCCGGTCAACCACGAGACCCGCACGCGGGAGGTCCGGGAGCTTGTCGAAGCGGCCTCCACCGAGGTGCTCGCCGGGCACCCGGACGTGGAGACCGCGCGGCGCGTCGCGGCACTGCTGCCCGACGCCGTGCGGTTCGAGCGGTACGTCCACCGGGGCACTCCCGCCGCCGTCCTGCTGGACGTGTCCGACCCGGAGACCTCGGGGCGGGTGGTGGGCCACTTCCGCACGGCAGGCCGGCGCGGCCTGCTGGTGTTCGAACCGGACCGGGTGGCCTTCACGGAGTTCGGGCGGCAGCAGGGCCGGGAGGTCGTCGCGCGGCCGGAGCTGGAGCTGCCGGACCTGCGGATCGCGGTGCGCTCGCGGATCACCGCCCACGACGCCGGAGCGCGGGCGGCGCTGACTGCGGACCTCCTCGGCTTCCTGCACGACGGGATGCGGGCGGCCGGCGTCGACGACGCCACCCTCGACCGCCTGCCGGTTACCTGGAGCTGGTACGAGGGCAGCGGCGGCGGTTATGACGGCGAAGTCGTGTTCGCGGCGATCGCCGCTCTTCGGCGGGCTCCCGGCTGGTACGGCGACGCGCGGCGGCTGACGGCCGGGTTCCTCACCCACAGCGTCCGGCTGCCGGTGGTGGCCGAGCGGCGGCTGGGCTGGGCCTTGGCGGGCTTCTTCGCCCGCCTGGCCGACAGCGAGCTCGCGCCCACGCTCGCCATCACCGTCGAGGGCCCCGCAGGTGTGCTCCCCGGCCGCCTCGCCCGGGTCGAGGCTCTGGTCCGCGCGGCTTTGACCGGCCACCCCGGCCTGCCCCCGGTGGCAACGATCCTGCGCGACCACGTCCGGATTTCCCCGGCGCCGCAAGGGAAAAACGGCCCCGGGTTGCGGCTCGTGGAGAGCGGTCCCGAAGCGCCGTCACCGGTTGCCCTTGGTCACCAGGAACAGGGACAGCGTGCCGGCGAGAAAGCCGGTCACGAGGCGTCCGACACGGTGATGCCGGACGCGTTTCCCGAGCCGGCGCGCCCGCGCGGAGCGTCGGTGTTCGACGATCTGGAGCGGCTGCTGGAGGAGGACTTCGATCCACAGTGGACGGCCCCGGTGCCGTTCGCTGACCTGGAGCCCGACGGCTTCCTCCCGGCGGACGACCCGGCCCTCGACGCGCTGATGGACGACCTGATCGACTTCGACGCCGGTCAAGGACCCGACTTCCCGGCCCAGGTGCCGGACCCGGTGGTCCGCGGCCGGTTCACCGAGCAGGGCGGCCCGGTGCTGTCCACGGCCGAGGCGGCGGCCGTGGCCGCCCGGTTCGCCGGCTTGGTGACCGAGGGGCACCGGACGTTCGAGGTACAGCTGGACCTCAACGCCCCGGAGGCGCGGCACGACCAGATGGCGGCGGTGGTCGAAGGAGCCTTCCGCCGGTCGGTGGATAACGTCCTGGCCGGTGGCGGGTTCCCGGTGGGTTCGACGGCCGAGGTGGAGATCAGCTGGAACGGCGACCGGGAGTCCGACCCGGAGCGCACCGACTTCGGCGGCTGGGAGCTGCGCTTCCGAGCGGTACCGCAGCAAGCGGCACCGGAGGAGGGCCCTGCCGACTGGAACACCCTTCATGACTTGACGCCGGAGCCGGGGGACCGGGCGACCCCACGGCGGGCCGAGCCGGATCCGGCCGCGTCGAGCAGCGGGCAGATCGGTCCGGTCGCGCAGCCGCCGACGGCGGTTCCGGCGACCGGTGTCGAGCCCGGTTCGGTCGGGCAGCCGGTGGCGGTTCCGGCGGCCGAGTCCGACCTGGCGCGCTATCTGCGGCTGTCGGGCAGCCCGGTGCGGCTGGCCGGGCAGCTGACGGGCCCGCCCGCCCTCACCCCGCAGGAGACCGCGCGGCTGGCCGGGCTCGGCCGGGAGGTGACCGAGCTGGTGGGCAACGGGCACCGCGCGTTCGACGTGCTGTTCACCCTGCACGGTCCCGCCCGCCTGCGCGCGCACCAGGAGCAGCTGTCCACTTTGGTCGGAACGGCTCTCCGCGGGGAGGTCGACCGCCTCTTGCGCGGCGGCGGCTTCCCCGTGGATTCTGTCGAGAGCCTGACCTTCACGGTGCGCCTCCAGTTCATCGCCAGGGCCCCGCGCGGGGACCACGGCAAGTGGGAACTGCGGATGCAGCCCACCGACCCGCGCCCGGAAGCGGCGGGGGAGCGGGTGCGCCGCATCGAGGAGCAGGCCGCGGTGCTGGCCCGCGCCGAGGCGGAGCGCCACAACCGCCGTATGGCCGAGCGCGATGCGGAACGCTGGCGCGCGGAACAGGATCGGCGGGAGACGGACTGGTGGGACCGCGAAACCGAGCGCCACCAGAACCAGCAGAACGACCAAACCCGCCGCGATGCCGAGCGGGCCAGGATCGAGCAGGAGGCTCGCCGGCAAGCCGGGCAAACCGCCGAGCGGGAGGCCCGCGCTGCCCAGGCGCGGACCCACGGGGAGCGGCAGGCAACCGGCCGGGCCGAGCAGCAAACCCGGCCGACCCCCACCGAGGCTCCCGGGATCCCCGCCCGCCCCCCGTCCGTCGTGTTGGCTCACGGCCCGGCCGACACCTCCCGCGGGCCGAACCCCGACCTCCTCCTCCCGCCCCGGGCGTCCGGGATCTCGGCCGACGACGTCCTCGACCGTGTCGACGCCGGCGTGGACCAGGCCACCGGAATGCAGCACGGCATCGAGGTGCACATCGGCGGGTCACAACCCGCCGACACCGTGCCGCTGGAGGACCTGCTCGGGCCGGAGCAGGCGGCGAGGCCGTCGAGGCGGGGCATCCGGACGTCGAGGACCGCGACGTCCGGGCGCAGGCGTGCGGTCTCGGCGACGGCTTCGCGGCCGTCGGACGCCTCGCCGACGCAGGTCGAGCCGGGCGATGTCGAGCACGTGGTGCTGCGCGATCGAGGCGGCGCCGTAGTGGGTGTCGGGTTCACGCTCTCGGACCGCGAGCGCGGTGTGCTGCGGGACGCGTTCGGGAACGGCGCCGGCGCGGCGGGGGAGTTCGGTGTCGCCCTGCACCACGACGAGCACGGCTTCCTGGTGCGCACGCGCGGCGGGCGGGTCGTGCGGCTCGACGAACGCGGTGTGGTGCGGCTGCTGACCGGGCTGCGGCTGCCCGGCGCCCTGACCTGGCCAGCACTCGTCTTCCTGAGCTGCCGGGTGGGCGACCGGCTGGGGACGCTTCGGGAACTCCTGCGGCACTCCCGGTTCCGGGGTAAGGTCCGCGGCCACCGCACCCGGGTCGAGGTGCGCCGGGACGGCACCGTGCGACCCGCGCCGGACGACGCCGCGCCGGACGACGACTCCGTCATCCTCGGCCCGCCGCCCGCGATGAGCGGACCGTGGCGCGACATGACGAGCGCCGCTCTTGGCTCGCGGCGGCACTACGTCGTCGACGCTGCCCGGCCGCGCCTCGCCGACCCGGCCGCGGCGGTGGACCTGCGGACGCTGGCGGCCGCGCTGTCGTCGGCGGTGCGCTCACAGCAGGCCGCCGGGCTGCCGGTGCCGCGCGTCCGCGTCGTCGGCGACCGGCGCGACGCCCGGATCGTCGCCGACCTGCTACGCGCCGCGCTGGACCCGGGCCGGCCGACGCCGGAGATCGGGATCGCCCCGGGCGCTCCGGGGCCGGTCACTGTCGACGTGACGGTGCCGGTCGTGCCGCGGAGGGCGGAGCACGCTCCCACCGCGAATGCGGCCGGCGGGATCAGCTTCTACGCCGGCGCCACGTCGGAGCGGGCCGCTTGGGGGCGCCTGCACCACGCGTTGCCGTCGAAGACCGGCAAAGCCGAGCCTTTCTTCGTCTACGTCACCGGCCGCGGCGGCAAGTTCCTGGTCGGCGGCGCGCTGATCGACGGCGCCACCCTGGCCCGGCACGTGCGGAACTCCCCGGTGTTCCGGCGTCACGCCGCCGACCCGTCGGTGCCGGTCCACCTGGCCGGCGCCGACCCCGCCGACCCGGACGGGACGATCGCGGCGGCGCAGGAGTTCGCGGAGGCGCTGCGGGGCGACGGGCCGTACCGCACGGTGACCGCCCTGACCGAGCGGCTCACGCTGGACGCCGCTGGCCGCGCGGTCCCGGAGCACGACGGCGTCGTCGAGCCGGTGGCATCGATCCGGCCGGACGACGTGCGGTGGCTGCCGCTGGCGGACACGCACGGACGGCGCTTCGGCATGGGCTTCGCCTCGCCCGCGCGCCGGGACGACGGCCTGGCTGGCAAGCTGAGCCACACCACCGAGCACAGCCTGCGTGCGGTGCTGGAGGCCGACGCCGACGCCGAGGAGCACCCGGAACCGGCCACGCAGGCGTGGGCCGCGGCGACCGAGGGCACCCGGACCCGCCCGGTCGAGCTCTTCCTCGACGTCCACGGCGACGACTTCCTCGTCCCGCTGTCCGACGGCAGCACCTGGCGGCTCGACGCCGAGCGCAGCGCACAGCTGCTGGCGCAGTCCTCGGCGTTCCGGCGGCTGACCGCGGGCCCGGCCCGCCCGCCGCTGATCGTCTTCGGCACGCTCCCGCCGGAAGCGGCGGCCACCGCGGGCGAAGCCGTCCAGCGGCTGCTGGCCGAGCTGCGCGCGCTGACCGGGCACTGGGAGACCTACCACCACACCGGTCCGTACTCGGTCGGCGACACCGCCATGGTGACCGTCCCGCGGGGCACCCGGTTCACCGAGGGCCCGCCGCCGTCGACGGCGGACGTGGTGCACGTCGCCGGCGGCGGGGTGTTCGGGTTCCCCGTGCCGGGCGGGACGCGCGAACCGGCGGCGGAAACCGCGGTGCTGACCGCGTTCCTCGACGCGGTCGCGGACGGCACCGCCGACCTGGACGGGCTCTGGGCACCGAAGAAGCCGATCGTCGTCGCGGTCGACTCCCCGGACGGCCGGTTCGCCCGCCTCGCCACCCGCTCCGGCGCCGTGCTCGAAGTGGACGGTCGCCGGCTCGGGGAGATGTTGCTGGCAGACCCGCGGTTCCGGCGGCGCCTGGCGGCCGACCCGCTGCGTCCGGTGGTGCTGGTGGCCCGCGACGACAGCACCCTGGCCGGTTTCGGCGGCCTGGGCTTCGACTTCGCCGGCGCGCTGCGGTCGGCGGGATTCTTCCCCGACGTCCATGCCCCGGACGGGCCGGCGGTGCTCGAACCGGATCGGATCGGCACCGGCGGGACCACCGGGTTCCTGCTTGTGTCCGACCTGCGGGCCGGCGACGTGCGGACCGAGGTCCTGCCGGGCGCGGACGGTGCGCCGGTCGCGCTGTTCGTGCGCTACCCCGGTGACCGCCGGGCCGTCCGGCTGGCCCGGCACTGGGCGCGCCACGCCACAGCTGAGCGCCTGCGCACCCACGCGACCGGCACCGGATCGGCGGACTCGCCGTGGCCGGCAGGCTCGGTGCCGCTGTTCCTGTTCGGCGGCGCGGGTCCGCGGGGGTACACCGCCATCCGGAAGGACGGCGTGCACCTGCAGCTCACCCCGGCGACGCTGGCCCGGATCGTGCGGACCGACGTCCGCGTGCGCCGGGCGCTCGGCCGCGGCTCCGGTGAGCGCGACGACCGCTCGCTCGTGCTCGCCGCGCTGACCGGGGCCACCACGGGGGTCCCCGAATTCACGCAGTCGTTGCTGCCCGGCGGTTTTTCGCGCGCCGTGCACCACGTGCCGGACGGCTTCTCGCTGTTCGAGAACGGAACCTTCGCCACCAACGGGACGGAGTTCGCCACCGAACCGGCTCCGCTCCCAGGGCCGGACGACGCCGTCACCTACGCGATGGCCAACGAAACCCTCGGCACCCACGGCCAGTTCTTTCCGCTGAACGAGATCGACGCCCAGGACATGTACCTGCCTGCGCGGTACGACTCCGCCGTGCGGCAGCAGTACTACCTGCGGCGGTTCGCGAACCGCGAGAACGGCGGTTCGCGCTTCGAGCCGCTCGTCGCGCCGTGGGCCGGCAGCACCGTCCCCGCGTGGTTCCTCGACGGCCACGTCAGCCCCCGTGGGTGGATGCCGTTCGCGCTGAAGACCGACCGGTCGCTGCACATCGGCGACACCGTCCTGCTGACCGCGGAGGCCGGCGCGCGGCTCGTCGCGGGCACCGAGCTGTTCCGGCGGGCCGGGCTCGACCCGTGGGCGTCGATCCAGCTGGGACAGTGCTGGACGATGGCGCCCCAGAGCGGCACCGGCCGGACCCACGCGGAGCGGTTCAAGCTCGAGTGGCGGCGCATCGTGGGGCCGGGCGCGGTGTTCGGCGCGACCCGGGGGGTCATCGTCGACACCTCGACCGCTGTCCGGGTCGTCGAGGACGGCGGGACGATCGTCGAGGCGCTGCCGGAGCACGAGCGCACCCCCGAAGTCCCGCTGGCCGACCTCGCGGCCAGTCGGATCCGGCCGGAGGTGCTCACGTTCGCGTCGAAGAGCAAGACCCTGCCGGGGCCGGCGGTCGCCGTCGTCCGCCGGGTCGCGCAGCAGGTCGTGCGCGCCGCGGCCTGGCGGCGCCGCAACCACGCCGGCCTGCCGGAAGTGACGATCCGCGGGTTCGGCCAGGTCGGTCTGCTCAGCGGCGGGAAACAGGCGAAGGAAACCGGCCGGGCGCGGGCCGACGCGGTGGCCGCGGTGTTCCGCCACGAGCTGGAGGAAGAAGCGCTGCGGCTGGCCCGGCTCGGCCTCGAAGTCCGGCCGGGCGACCTCGCCGTCCGCGTGCTCGGCGCCGAAGCACCTCCGCAGACGGGTCCGGTGGCGCGCCTGGAGGTCCGGCTGCCGCAGCACGAACTCGGCGAGCGAGCGGTTCGACGCGTAGCCGGCGGCGACCGTTCGGAGAAGGCCGTTCAGGAGCTGAACGGGGCCTTCCGCGCGCTGGCTCCCGGGAAGGTCCCGAACCCGGCTCCGGCCCCGGCCGGGACGGGCGCGGTGGCGATCCGCCACGCGGGGGCGCCGGACGCGGGACACGGGCCAATCTCGGAGCCCGGGGAGACCGGTGCGGCGGCGACCCCGCCCGCCAGACCCGTCACCGTCGCCGAGGTGCGGTCCCGGCTCGAGCGGATGGCGGAAGCGGGCGCCGGTGGGCGTGGCCGGCACGAGCTGCTCGGCCCGGAACTGTTCGGCTTCGGCCGGACCCCCGGCGCGCCCGCGGCCCTGCGTGGTCTGGACCACAACCGGCTCAGTGCGGCGCAGGGCATGACGACCGGGGCGGCGTCCGCCCGGCCGGCGCACCCGGAGGAAGCGGCCGCGTTGCCGGAAGCGCCCGGGCACGACCCGGACGAAGACGTTCCGATGACCGACGTCGACGAAGGTTCGGACCGGGACGCCGACGGCGAAACGGATCCGGATTACGACAGCGACCGGGACGCCGAAGGCGAGAGCGACCCCGAGTACGCGCGCCCCGACGTGCCCGCCCTGTTCGGGCAGCTCTCCGACGAGATCGCCCAGCTGCGGCGGCACCTGGCGGCCTTCCCGGCGGCGTACCAGCCGGAACTGCGCGACCGGGTCCGGGACTGGAGCCGGCGCGTGAGCCTGCTGCGGGCCGTTGCACTGTCCGATGTGGACGCACTCGACCTCGCCGATCGGCTCGCCGGTGCCCGGCGGCTGGCCGCCCGCCTGCGGGAACTGCGGCTGCAGCAGCTGGGCCGCACCTACGCCGCCGCGGTGACCGAGGCCGAGGACGACGAGAACCCGCTCACCTCCCACCCCGGCGGCGTCCCCGGCGGTGTCAGCAGCCGGCCGGACGCGCGGTTCGGCTTCGAGATCGAATTCCAGTTGTTCGGCGAAGAATTCGCCGACGCGGAGGCGGCCCTGCGCCCGAAGCTGGACGCGGCCGGCTTCCGCGACTGGACGATCGTGCGGGAAGGGGCTCACAAGGGCGGCGTGGAAGTGGTGTCGCCGATTCTCCGTGGGCCCGCCAGGAGCTGGGCCGACCTCGCGAAGGTGCTCGCCATCATCCACGCGCACCGCGGCCCCGACGGCGGCCGTCCCGACGCCTCGTACGTGGGCGGGCACGTGAACTTCAGCTTCGTCGAGCAACCAGAACTGCCGGTGTACGGGCGGGTGGCGCAGCTGAACAAGGCGTTCGAAGGCCTGCTGTACCGGCTGGGCAACCACTACGGCACCACCGCGCTGCAGCGGAAGCTGTGGATGGTCGGACCGAACCCGCTCCCGCCGGACCCCGCGACGATCACCTCGGCCGACGAAGTCCAGGCTCTCAGCACCGGCAAGCCCGACGCGATCAACTTCCAGCACATCGACGGCGATGCCGGTGACTGGCTGGAGTTCCGGTTCTGGGCGGGCACCCTCGACGTTTCGGTGTGGCAGGTGCACGCTGAGATCTCCGCGGCCATGGTGCTGGCGGCGAAGGATCCGTCGCTGCACCGCCGTCTCGACGAGCTGATGGCCGATCCCCGGCTGCTCGGGCACGAGCCGGCGGCCGCGACGTGGGAGGCAGAACTCGGCCTGCTGCTGGACTTCCTGGAGCTGCTGCCGCTGAGCCCGGCGGCACAGGAACTGGCGGTGCAGCTCTACGCCTGGACCGCCCCGTGGTCGGAGCAGGGCGGCAACGACCACCACCTGCGGGCCCAGGTCGTCATCGGTCCCGGGGCACGCGGGTGGGTGTACCCGGTGCGCGGCGACAGCGTGCGCGATGCCCTGCGCACGGTCAGGAGCCTGCCGGCCTACGACGGCGTCGAGATCGTCGCCGCGACGGTGACGCCGGGGCGGGACACCGTCGAGCTGTGGTCGACCGATCCGGTTCCGTTCGCGGCGTTCGGCAAGGTCCTGGCGGCCTGTGAGGTGCTGATCAACGCCGTCGATGCGGCGCCGGACGACGCCGAACTGCGCTTGGTGCTGGCGGTCCCGGGTGGGGCGGCCCGGCTGGGACCGGCCGTCCTGGCCGAGGTCGCCGCGCCGGTCGTGGTGACCCACGGCGGGGTGCGGATCACGGGGGACGGCCGCGTCGAAGCCGGCTCGGAGTGGATCGAGCTGTCCAGGACCGGGGCGGCCGTCCACACCGGACGGACCGACCTCGGGGAGGCCCTCGAGTGGCTTAGCCGGCCCGAAACCCGGACACCGCCAGTCCGTCCCCGCTTCGGCGGCGGTCCGTCCGGCGCGCCGCTGCTGACCCTCACCGGCGACCAGGCGCCCGCGGCACCCGGCACGCCACCGCCGCCGGCTACCCCGGCGCCGGCTCCGGTGCCCGCGCACGAAGTCACGGCGGACGACGTGCGCTGGTTCGCGGCTCGCAACGCGGAAGGCCGGGAGACCGTGCTGAGCGTGTCCGACGGCGACGAGCAGGCCGGCTACCTCGCCGGCACTTTCAAGTGGACGACCGAGCAGAGCGACCGCCTGTACGGCCTCAACCGCACCGACACGAGCGGGGAGGTCACCGCCGTGGAGGTGACCGCGGACTGGGCCGACGGCCCGAACCCGGTGCGCCTGCTGCTGAGCGCCGCGGGCGGCCGGTTCTTCGCGCCGCTGCGGGACGGCCGCCACGCCATGCTGACACCCGGCGAGATGGCGGAGCGGGTGGCGGCGAGCGCGCAGTTCCGGCAGCTGACCGCCGGCCCGGTGCGCCCGCCGCTGGCCGTGATCACCTACGCCGACGGCGTCCCGCCGGGCGACCACTCGCTCAACGAGGCCTTCCTGGCGCGGCTGGCCGAGCTGACCGGTCCGTGGCTGTCCTACCACTACGCCGGGCCCCTGAGCCTTCGCGAGGACGGCGTCCTCGTCGTCGACCACCCGTTCGCGGCGGGGCCGCCCCTGGTCCCGGCCGACGTCCGCTACCACCGGGACGGCGCCCGCACCGTTTTTGCCGGCACCGCGGAGGTGTTCGCCGGCGAAGGGGAGGCCCTCGTCGTGGCCGTGCCGGGGACCGAGACCTCGGCCCGGGTCGAGCTGGTGAACGGCGAGCGCACCGACCTCGGCGGCACCGCGCTGGGCGAACTGCTGCTGCGCGATCCCGGATTCCGGCCGCAGCTCGCCCACGGCCGGCCCGTCGTGCTCGACACCGGTGCCGCCGACGTGCGGGTGGGCCCCGGCGGCCTCGGCTTCGACTTCGCCGGTGCGCTGCGCGCGGCGGGCTTCTTCGACGACGTCCACGTGCGAGCCGCGGACGGCACGCTCACGCTGGTGTCGGTGCCGCGGGCGGGCGACCTGCGGACCACCGAGATCACCGGCCCGGCGGAGCAGCCGATCGGCGAGTTCGTCCGGTTCCCCGGGGACGGCGACGTGCTCGCGCGGGTCCGCCGGTGGGCGGCGAAGGACGCCGGCGCCCTCACCGCGTTCCTCGCCGGGGACGGAACCTGGGCGCTCACGCCCTGGCAACGGCGTCCGGTGCTGTTGTTCGCACGCCGGAGCGAGACCGGCTACCGCGCCCTCCGCCGGGACGGCCGGGAGCTGGACCTGACCGCGGGCGAGCTGGGCCGGTCCTTGCGCGACGGCCGGGAGCTGCGCGGGATGCTCGGTACCAAAGGCGCGGTGGCGGGGGAAGAGGGCCAGGAGACCGGCATCGTGCTGGCGAGCCTCGGCGGCCCGGTGACGGGCCTGGCCGAGCTCGCCGACGAGTTCGTGCCCGCCGGCTACTCGCGGACCTGGTACGGATCGGCGGGTGAGCTGGAGTTCCGCCCGGACGGCGTGCTCGGCGTGGGCGGTGGGTTCGAGCGGGCCGCGCCGATCGTGCCGCAACCGCGGCACCTGGCCGGCTACGAACGGGCGAACGCGAAGCTGGGCACACGGGGCCAGTACTTCCCGGCCCGGGACTTCGACCGCGCCCTGATGGCGGCCGGTGCGGTGAACGACACCACCGCGCAGAGCCGGATCTACTACTCCGGCACGACCGAGCCGGACGGCGAGGGCGGTCAGCACGAGGTGTGGCGGCCCTACCTCACGCCCGTGCGGCCCGACGCGACCCGTTCGTGGGCCGCAGTGCTGCACGGCACGCCGGGCCGGGGCTTCCACTTCCGGCTGCTCGCCGGCTCCCCGCACCGGCTGGGCGACCGCGTGACGCTGGCCGGGGCGCCGAGTGCGGCCGCCCTGTTCGGCAGTGCGGCCTTCCGGCGCGCGGGCCCGGCCGGGCCCGTCGAGCTGACCCTGCTCAGCTGCCTGGCCGACGTCCACCCCGGACCGGGCCGCCCCAGCTCCGCCTTCCTGCTGAAGCAGGCGTGGGACCACGGCCGGCCGCTGCGGGTGCTGGCGCCGGACGGCTTCGCCGCGCTGGTCGCCGACGGGGCCCGGTACGTCAGCGACGGCGGCCACCTGCGCGAGGTGTTCGGGCCGGACGCCACCCCGCCCGAGCCGATCCCGCTGAGCGATCTGGCCGCCGGCCGGATCGAGCAGGCGGACGTTCTCGGCCCCGGCGCCGACAGCACCGAAGTGGGGCGGGCGGCCCGTCAGGTGGCCCGGGCGGCCGCGTGGCGCTCGCGCCTCGGCGCTCCCCGGCCGGCGGTGGAGATCGTCGGCTACGGCGACACCGTCGGACGCGGACGGGAGCGGGCGGAGGAGGTTGCCGGTGTCTTCCGCGCGGAGTTCGCGGCGGAGAGCGCGCGGCTGGCCGCGCTCGACCTCCCGGTCGCGGCGCCGGCCCCGGTGGCGATCACCGCCGGTGTATTCGCCGACGTGCCGGGCGGCTGGCTGCCCGCCGACGTCGTGGTGTACACCGACCTACCCGTGCACGAACTGGGCGAGGGGGCGCTGGCCACGGGCGACCCCGAGGAGATCCGGCGCGCGTTCGCCGCCCTCGATCCGGAAACCGACTGAGAAAGGGGCCGGATGGCCACCGCGACTGAAACGAACGACGGAACCCCGGCGGAGGGCCCGCTGGAGAACTGGTTCCTGCTGATGGACCCGGCCTGGAGCCCGGCCGCCGAGAACGACGCACCGCCGGTCGAGGCCGTCGTCGGCCTCTGGCCGGTGGCCGAGGACGGCGGGCTCGGCAAGTTCCGAGCCAACCCGGCGTACGTGCCGGCCGACGAGCATTCGCCGTCGGATCCGCTGGACGCGGTGCTGCGCCTGGTCCTGCAGGGGCGCGCCGAGACCGAGCACATCCAGCTCATGGTCCGCGACACGCTGGTCGACGTGGCGATGAACGGCGACGGCTGCCCGCTGGTTACCCGGTCGCCGGACGACGTCCCGTGCGTCGTCGTGGCCACCGGTGAGCCGCACCGCCGGCGGGTCGCCGCGCCGGGCTGGCGGCGCGTCGACCTGGCCGGGCTGACCGGGCTGCTCGCCGAGGAGGTCGACGTGCTGTTCAACCCGGGCGGCCCGGCCGCGGTGCGGCTGACCGGCGACTTCTTGCGCGAGACGCTGGCGATGGACGAGGCGCGCGTCGCCGAGCTCTACCGGGAGGCTGGCAAGGACGCCACGGGCCTGCGGATCGTCTCGTGGGAGCCCGCCGCGGGCGGACGCGCGCCGGAGTCCGATTAGGCCGGACCCGCCCGGGCACGGGGGCGTTCGGACAGCATCGGGTGCCCCTTCGTCCCGTGGGCTGGTTGACGGTTCCCCGCCGCCGTTAGCATCGGCTGTCGACTGCTCGCCGCGGCTCCGGCCGCGACGTTCGAATGAGCGAGGTGAGCAATGTCTTCCGTGGTCACGGGCAAGGTGATCCGGTTCGACGAAGTCCGGGGTTACGGCTTCGTGGCCCCCGACGACGGCACTGAGGACGTCTTCCTCCACGTGAACGACCTGCAGTGCGACAAGCGGCTCATCGCGCCCGGCGTGCGCGTCCGGTTCGCCGCCGAAGAAGGCGACCGCGGGCTAAAGGCGTCGCGGGTGAGCCTGGCCGGGCAGCGGCCGGAGGGCGACTGCGACGAGGAGGCCGGGGACGTTCTCTCCGCCGAGGAGCTGAGCGGCGAGCTCACCGAAGCCGTGCTGGCGGACGTGCCGTCGCTGACCGGGCAGCAGCTCGTCGCCGTGCGGCGGAGCTTCCTGGAACTGGCGCGCAAGCACGATTGGATAGCGGAGTAGCGGGAACCGGGGGAGACGAGGTGGGCGAGGTGCGGCCGGCGGCCGGCGGGCCCGGGGAGCTGCGGAGCCTGGAGGCCGAGCTCCTCGACGTCCGACGCTACATCCGGCGGCACCGCTCGCCGGCGGAGCCCGGGCGGCTGTGGCTGCAGCAGCTCTGGAGCGATCTGCTGCTGGACCGCTGGTCGGTGCTCGACCGGCGGATCCGGCGCGCCGCCGCGGCCGGCCGGGACGAGCCGGGCGGGTCGGCAGTGCCCGCACGGCCGGTGCGGGCACTGCCGAACGCGGTCGAGCCGCTCACCCTGACCGGGCTGAGCGCCTGCCTTCGCGGAGCCCCCGGCCTCGTCGTGGTGACGGACCAGGGCCGCTCCCGCCCGGCGGTCGACGTCTGCGTGCACGCGACCGAGCGGGTGGATGACGCGTTCGTGGAGGTGCTGCGCACGTCGGCGCGGCGCTTCGACGTGCCCGCGGTGCTGGTGGCCAACCGGATCGAGAAGGCCGACCTCGACGTCTTGGCCTGCTGCCGGGTGCGCGCGGTGCTGCCGCGAGTCGCGGCCTCGAGCGGCCGGCTGGTGGACACGGTGCGGGCGGTCGGGGCGGTCGGGCGCGTTCCCGGCCCGGACCTGCTGGCCGAGCTGCGCGAGCACGGCTGAGGGCCGCCCGCAGCGCGTCGCCCCGGTTCCGTACCCCGGTATTTCGGGCAGTAAGTCACCAAGCTCGGGCAAGAAACGGCGTACGGGCGCGGCCGCGGCGTTATCAAGGGTGCGTAGCCGCGCTGCCGGGCGGCTCACCGCCGGCTGGAAGAGTGGTCGCGTCGGCGGGCGGGACCAACCCGGGTGCGGTGGCGCCGCACCCGGCGGACGTGGAGCGGTCGTCCGTACGTCGCCGAAGCGATCGTCGGGTGGCAGCTGTTCTAGGGTGCCCTCGCGGGGATCGGGTGGAGGTTGGGTAGGCGTGGGCGGTGCTGATAGCGCGTTGCGGGTCGATTTGCTGGGTGAGGTGCGGGCCCGGGTGGCGGGGTTCGAGGTGGCGGTGGGGCCGCCGCGGCAGCGGGCGGTGCTGGCGATTTTGGCGTTGCGGGCTGGTGAGACGGTTTCGCGTGCGGAGCTGATCGATGGGGTGTGGGGGGAGAGCCGTTGGCGTCGGTGGAGGGCAGTGTGCACACCTACATCCACGGGCTGCGCCGGGTGCTGGCGGCGGCCGGTGGTGACGTGCTGGTGCGTACCGGGGCTGGTTACCGGCTGGTGCTCGACCCGGCCGCGGTGGATGTGACGGCAGCCGAAGCGGGGATGCGGCGGGCGCGGGAGCTGGCTGCGGCCGGGAGTGCCGCGGCGGCGGGTGAGTGCCTGGCGCTGTGGCAGGGGTGCCGCTGTCGGGGGTGCCCGGCCCGCTGGAGCGCCCAGCTCCAACTTCGGCTGCCCTGTTGCTAGAGTCACCCGCAAGAGTGGCGGCGCCGCACTGCCGTACAAGCGCAAGCTGTTCGGCGACATCATCTCCGCGTGCGTGAGGGCCGCCGAGCCCGCCGGGGTCCCGTTCACCGCAAAGTTCGCATCGGCATCGACGACCACCGCACGTTCCTCGACGCCGGCCGCATCGCCGAAGCCGAAGGCGCGGCGGCGGTCAGCCTGCACGCGCGCACCGCCGCGCAGCGCTACTCTGGCCAGGCCGACTGGACGAAGATCGCGGAACTGAAGGAAGCCGTCACGAGCATCCCGGTGCTGGGCAACGGCGACATCTTCACGGCGGACGACGCGCTGTGCATGGTCGCCGAGACCGGTTGCGACGGCGTGGTCGTCGGCCGCGGCTGCCTGGGCCGGCCGTGGCTGTTCGGCGAACTCGAAGCCGCCTTCCAGGGCAAGGAATCCCCACCCCGCCGAAGCTCGGCGAGGTCGCGAAGTGCTGCGGCGGCACACCGAACTGCCTATCGAGCACGACGGCCACGACAAAGCCATGCGCGACATCCGCAAGCACATGGCTTGGTACCTGATGGGCTTCCCAGTCGGCTCCGAACTCCGTCGCGGCTTCGCCATGGTCAGCTCGATGAACCAGCTCGACGACCTCATCGCCCAGATCGACCACGAAGCCCCGTTCCCCGAGGCCGCCACCGGCCCCCGCGGTCGGCAGGGGATCGCCAGGCGAAGTCACGCTGCCACACGGCTGGCTCGACGACCCGGACGACGACAGCCGCCCGGAAACCCAAGACATGCATTCCGGCCGCTAGCCAAGCGAGCCGGACGGGGCTATCCACAAGGTTGTCCACACTTCAGCCGCGGTTGTGGACGACCGACGTGGATGTGTTGCGTGTCCTACGGTCGATTCGCCCAGCGACAACCCGCGTTATCGTCGACAAGACGTTGCGGTTCGCCGACGTGCATGTCTTGCGGTGCGGGAGGAGGCCACTTGGTCACGAACGAACGACCGGCAGACGCAGCCGATGCGCTGAGCGATCAACTGCCCGGCATCTACGACCGCTACGCGGCCGATGTCGGCGGTCGTCGCCTCACATCGATCACCGAACGGCGCGGACCCGAGCACGCCTTCGCCTTCGGTTACCTCCGGACGACACCGGAAACCCCGCCAAGCCGGCACCACGCGTACGCCGAGGAACTGGAATACGCAGAGTGCGACGTTGTCCGCACCGAACGCGCCTTCGGTGACGATCTCACGCCCGGATTCCACGACCTCCTCCGCCATATCCGCCCCGGCGACACGCTGCTGGTTCCGCGCCGCGCCCATCTCAGCTCCAGCCCTGCCGCCTCGGCCGAAGCGGTCGCTCTCGTCGAAGCACGCGGCGGCCGCGTCAAGTTCCTTCACCACAACGAGCCAGGTTCGTCGGTCTAAACTCAGACGGGGTGGTCTGTACCCAGGATCAACCCCGGGAACGGCGATTTACGAGGAACGTGTGACCAACTTGTCATCCAAGGCGTCAGTTCCAGGCGCGCTGAACGCTGCCGTTCAGCGATGGCGGGAACGTGGTGAACCGTCACAGCCTCCTTCCCGCTGGTCGCGCGAATCGTGGCTCAAGCACTTCCCGCAGCATTACTCCTTCATCAGCGCCCTGCCCGAACGCATCGATCGAGCCGAAGCGACACGCCACGCAGCGCGCGCTACATCCGCGGACGGAGCCGAACGGGTCTGCCCAGGGTTTGGTTGACACCTCACCTGTGAGGCTGCGGTCTCACCTGGAAGACATCCCAGGAGCTTGAATGTCAAGCTGCAGCCTTCTCTGCACGATGTGACCAAGCGGTCGCCTCGTCGTAGAGGGTGCGGGTTTTGAGGCAGCCGTGCAGGATGCCGACGAGCCGGTTCGCGAGCTGCCGCAGTGCGGCATTGTGGTGGGCGCCGCGTGCTCGCAGCTGGTCGTAGTAGGCGCGAGCGCCGGGCGAGGCGTTCAGCGCGCTGAACGCTTGAGTCATGAGCGCGTCGATGAGCCGGTCGTTGTGCACCAACCGGGCCAGTACGGCCTTCTTCTTGCCGGAGGCTCGGGTGATCGGGCTGGTGTCGGCGTAGTTCTTGCGGCGCTTGGCATCGGCGTAGCGGTCAGGGTCGTCTCCGAACTCGGCGAGCACCCGAGCGCCGAGGACCGGTCCCAGTCCCGGCTGGGACAGGATGATCTCAGCGTCCGGGTGCCGGCCAAAATGCGCATCGACCTGCCCCTGCAAGGCTTTGATCTGTTCGTGCAGGACGGTCAGCACTGCCGCGGTGGCGCGTGTGGTGGTGGCGTAGGCCGCGGTGACCACGGTCGGCTGGCCCAGGTGCTCGGCGTGCAGCACGGCCTGGATCGAGGCAGCCTTGGCGGGGATGTCGTGGCGGCGAGCACGTTTGAGAGCGGCCGTGATCTGGGTGATGGTCAGCTTCGCGGCCGAGGCAGGGTCGGGTGCCTTGGCCAGTAGCGCCAGGGTGTCGGCGGCGTCGAGGTCGGTGAACGCCTCCAGTGCGGCCGGGAAGTAGTCGCGCAGCGCGTGCCGCAGCCGCTGGGTGTGCCGGGTGCGTTCCCAGATCAGCGTTTTGTGCGCCCTGCTTACGACCTTGATCGCTTCGGCCTCGGCGGTGTCATCGGCGACCGGGCGCAGCTGGTGGGAGTCGGTACGGACCATGTCGGCCAGCGTGTGTGCGTCGGCCGCGTCGCTCTTGGCGCCCGAAACGCCGTGGCGTTTCCGGTAGCGGGCTGCCGACAACGGGTTGACCCCGAACACCGTGTATCCGGCGGCGATCAGCGCCTGCACCCACGGACCTCGGTCGGTCTCGATCCCGATCCTGACCTCGACGTCCTCGGCGTCTTCGCCGAGCTGCTCGCCGATCATCGCGTGCAGCCGGGCCATCCCCGCCACGCCTTCGGGCAGCCGAGCCTTGGCCAGCCGCCGGCCCGCAGCGTCCATCAACTCGACGTCGTGATGCGCTTCAGCCCAGTCGTCCCCTACGAACAGCACCCGATCTCCTGTCCCGTGGCTACGTTCGGCAGCAGCCTGCGGGAGAACTATCAGCGACCTAATGAATCAGTGCTCACGCCACGCGTGCGGGCACGACATCCCATCAGCGATCAACTCTCCCGGCCCACCGACAGGGGCACGATCTTCCATCAGGACTCAACGTCCAGGATGTCCGAGTGCTCACCTGCCAGCGGCTACCAGACCCAAGTCTGCCCGACGGGCGACTCACGACTCATTAGGATGTCATCGTGCCCAAGCCCTACCCCCAGGAGTTCCGTGACGACGTCGAGGACGGCACCCGGCCCGGGGTATCCCGGGACGAGTCCGCTGAGCTGCGGGACCTGCGTAAACGCAACCGTCTGCTGGAGCAGGAGAACGAGGTCCTGCGCAAGGCCGCGGCCTACCTGGCGCAGGGCAATCTGCCGGGAAAATAGCCTTCCCGCTCGTCCGTGAACTGGCTGCAGCCGCGCCCCGATCAGGGTGCCGATCGCGGTGACGTGCAGGATGCTGGGGGACCTCCCGGCAGGCCTACTACCAGTGGTGCGCGACCCGGTTCTCGCAACGCGACTGGGATAACGCGCATCTGATCAACGCCGCACTCGGCATCCACGCTGACGACCCGGCCGACGGGTACCGGTTCATCGCCGACGAACTCGCCCGGCGCGGGTTTGCCGCGTCGGAGAACCGTGTGTGGCGGATCTGCTCGATGCAACAGATCTTCTCGTTGCACGCGAAGAAGAAGGGCCGTTTCCGCAAGGCGGGGCCGCCGGTGCATGACGACCTCGTGCGCCGCGATTTCACCGCCGGCGCGCCGAATGCCACTTGGCTTTGGCTGCCGTAAGGCGGTCGGGTCCCTGCTCGAGTGCGGACTTCAGCTGCTCGACCGACGTGCCAATGGTCGTGCCCCGGGTCGGCGAGTACGGCGTATTGGGCGTGGCGGCGCGATTTCGAGAGGTGGTGTCGGGCGGGGCGAGATCTCTAATGTCAGTGGGTGAGTGCTGGCGGGTGCCGCATGAGTGCTCCGGATGGCCATAAAGGTGGCCCATGTCGGGAGAAAGCGGCCTTTCGAGGCGATCCGAGTAGCGTTCGAGCAAGACGAGGTTGCCGGCGTGGATGGTGCGTTTGGGGCCGACGAGCAATAGGCCGCCGGGGCGGAGTTGTTCGGCCCAGCTCCACGGGATTTCGGGGACGGAGCAGGTAGCGATGATCCGGTCGTAGGAGCAGTGGTCGGGCAGGCCGCCGGTGCCGTCGGTGGTGGCGAGCATCGGGGTGTAGGCGAGGGCGGCGAGGCGTTCTCGGGCGGCGGTGACGAGGTCGGTGCCGATGTCGACGGAGAAGACCTGCGTGGCGCTGAGGCGGTGGCACAGCAGCCCCGCGTTGTAGCCGGTTCCAGTGCCGATTTCGAGGACTCGGTGATTGTCGTGGATGTCGAGCGTTTCGAGCATCCGGATCATCAGGCCGGGCTTGGTGGTGGAGGAGACGGTGACCTGGCGGCCGTCGGCAGTGGTGGCGAGGGTGGTGGCCAAGGGATCGTTCTGGTAGACCGCTTCCAGCCATCCGTCGTCCTTCGGTGGTGGTGGTCCAGGCGCCGTCGGGCTGTTGGGTGTGGAACGCGGGGACGAACAGATGCCGCGGGGTTTGTTCCAGTGCCGCTCGCCAGGCCGGTGAGCGCAGGACGCCGTAGATGGCTGTCGACCGGATCTCGGCGAGGCCACCGACGGTCGCGGAAGTCGAGACGCTCGAGCTGCCCGAGGGAACTCCGGTCATCCGGCAGCTGCGCACGATCTACAGCGACGATCAGCGGCCCGTCGAAGCGTCGGTGCTCATCATAGGGTGCGCACCAGTACGAGTTGCTGTACCGGCAGGAGATCGGGTCGCTCGGATCCGGGCTTGCTCCGTCGAGGTGGTGCTTGGGCGTTGGGGTGACGTCGGCGGCGTATTGGCTCGGCGCTCGTCGGCACTGAAATCGCCCTGGTCAGCCGATGGTTCGGCGCCCGATGCGAATGCCGACATGTTCCTCGGCTTACGCGGCCGCCAGGCCGCCATGGAACGCAGTGCACCAAAGGTGCTCCGGCTGGGCGATCCCGATCGCGGTCTTGTCCTCCACCGACACCTCCGTTCCCCGCCACGCCCGCTCCTGTCGTCTGTGCCGGACATCCGCGAACCCGAGCCTGAAACAGGGGTGAAATGACCTCCACGGTCAACCCTCCGTCCGTTGTTCGGCTGATATTGCGGAGAAGGCCGGCCGGCGAGAAATCCGTAGGGCCACAACCAGGACTAAGGGCCGTAGATCGTTCACGAGAAGACGCCGGTACCGCGAGCGCGATGGCACCGGCCATCGCTCCGACCACCGCCGAGCTGCGGCCGAACCGGGCCGTCAACGCGATGAGCACCAAGACCAACGGGATGACGAGCAGCTGCTCGCACCAGTGAGTTGTTCGTGCGGGTTTCCCCCCCCTCTTGGAGGGTTGTCGATTACTTTTGCGCCTGTCGACCTCTGCGCGCATACCCTCGTCGATACGTGGCGCCCGGTCGGACGCCCCCGGCATCCGTGGTTCCAGCCGCTCCCACCTTCCTCGGCTGGAGTCGATGTTCGTGAGGGATGACCCCCAGCGGCCGGGCGCCACGCCGATCTTCCGCCGGACTCTGCTCGCCTCGCGTAGTTTGAACGTCGCGTGACACCCCGGATGCTGGTAGCTGAGCAGTCGGGGTGATACCAGCCGCGCATTGCCGGTGGGGACCGTGGAGGCGCGCTTGCGGATGGGTTCGGGGTGTCACGCGCCTGGCCGGTGACGGCTTGCCGTACGGCGGCGCAGGGTGGTCGCCGCTCGGCAGCCTCACTCAGCGGTACCTGATGACTCACCTCCGGCTCGACCGGGATGAGTGGTACTGGTACCGCAACATCTACATCACCGATCCCGCGAACTACGCCGATCCGCGGGTTTCGGAGCTTCGCGACGACAGCGTGGCCGGATTCCCCGCGACTTACGTCGCGACTTGCGGGCTCGACCTCCTCCGCGATGAAGGGGAGGCGTACGCGAAGAAGCTCGAGAACGCCGGAGTGCCGGTGATTTTTCGTTGCCACCACGGGCAGTTACACGGCTACGCAACCCGTGTCGGCTTCGATGCCGATGCCCGGTCGGCTCTCGTCCACGATGCCGGAGTGCTCCGCAGCGGCCTGCGCCTGTCCAAACCGCTCATGACCGAGGCCGGGGAGGGCGCCGACCCGGCGAGCCGGTGAGGCGGCCGGTCGAAAGGAGCTGAAGGGGACTTTCCTCGCGTCACATGCGAGGAAAGTCCCCTTCAGTGCCCCAGATGAGAGGAAGGGGCCCTTCAGCTCCCGGGACTCAGCCCCGGTGCCACTTCTGGTTCGCGGTTCCGGCGCAGTCCCACAGGATGAGGGGTGCCCGGTCGTCGCCGTTCCACGCCTTGATGTCGACGCACTTGCCGGCCTGCGGGTTCACGAGGTCGCCGGCCGCGGTGAGGACGAACTTCTGGGCCGGGCTGCCGGAGCACGTCGCGATCTGGATGGGTATGCGGTTTTCGCGGGAACCACCGGCCACGTCCATGCACATGTTGTTCGGGACCCGCAGCGTGTCACCGGTGAACGTCCAGTCCTGGGCGACGGTGCCGTTGCAGGTGAACGTTTGCAGCCGGACACCGTCGGAGAAGTTCCGCTTCGGGACGTCGATGCACTTGTCGTTCCAGTCGCTGACGAGCTTGGTGCCGGACGCGGACGGACGCGACCCGCCACCGGTGAAGCTGTTCAAGGTGATGCCCGCGGCCCGGGGGCTGCCGTCGTTCACCAGGGACTCGAAGTTGCCGACGTCGTCGAAGGCGAACGCGTAGGCCTTGCCGTCGGCCATGTTGGCGTGCACCAGCTTCGCGTACTGGTTGGTTGGGTTGCTCCGGTAGAAGTCGCCGCCGGTTCCGCCGGGCTGCGTGTCGATCCGGCCCAGCGTGCCGCGGTTCAGTGCCGCGCACAGCGTGCGGGCGATCGGGCCGACGACCCGGTCGTTGGGGGCGCCGAGGGCGCCGTCGCAGCCCCAGACGTTCGCCGACGTGGGCTTGCGGAACGACGCCACCTGACGACCCGTACGGTCGGTGAAGTTCATGACGGTGCCCGAGGTGCGGCCGAAGTACCTGGTGTTCGACTGATCGGCGAACGGGACGACCGTCAGCACCCTGCCGGTGTAGGCGTTCCACGCCGACGAGATGTACGGGTCGAGGTAGCCGCTGCCCAGCTGCCCGGCGTCGGCCGCCTTCCCCGGGGCCAGCACCCGCAGGACCGTGCCGTCCGAGCGGGTCTGGATCGAGCCGCCCCAGCCGGGCTGGGCCTTGATGCCGTTGATGACTTTGTCGCGGCCGCCAGGGACCAGCGAGCCGGTCGACTTCACGGCGCCGGACCCTGCCGTGACGCTCACTGTGTGGGGTACGGCGAACATGTCCACTTGGGAGCTGTTCAGCCAGAGGCCGGCGTCGTTGTAGGTGAACTCGCTCCAGTCGAACAGGGCATTGCGGTTGGCGTCGCCGCCCGCCCAGGGCGCGGGCTGGACCAGACCACCCGGGGCGAGGAGGAACTTCAGGCGCTCGCCGAGGGAGAAGTAGACGCGACCGGACATGCCGCGGGGGACCTGGATGGTCGTGGTGCCGCCGTTGCCCGGGCCGGCGATGGAGACGTCCGGTGCCGGTACCGGCGGAGTGCCGCCGGGGCCCCAGGCGGTGAACCCGCCCGCCGCGTTGACGTAGCCGAGCTTGCCGGTGCTGAGGTTGACGCCAAGGACGTACAGGTGGACCGCGTCGGCGCGGCCGGTGTTGTTGGTGATGGACAACGGGAGGAGGGCCGGGCCGGCCGCCGCGGCCGGGGCGGCGCCACCCCACGCCGCCATCGAGGCGAACGCCGTCAGGGCAGCGGCGATCGCGGTGAGTTTTCTACGAGTGCGCAACAGTGATTTCCTTTCTGGTAAAGGCACCGTAGAGATGTCCTGTTCGCGAGTCCATGGCGCGCCCGGAGGTGGGGTCATTGGGACACCGCCGGTGCCCGAACGGCTTGAGAGATGTGATCACCGTGGGTAGCAGCCGGAAAATATTGCACTGAACGGCGTAATGCGCACCGGTGGTCGGGGCTACGGTCGTGCTGCGCTGCGCAAGCGAGTCCGGGCGATGCGTTCCGTGAAGCGGAATGACGGCTTTGGTCAGTCCCGAGCGTTGTTTACCGTGCGTCGAGAGGGGCCGTCGGGTGAGACGAGAAAGAAGTCCACCGGATCACTCCGTGGTGATCCCGATCCCCGAGAGTCGAATTCGGAGGAATGCGGTCGTGACTACTTTTCGGGTGTCCACCGCCGACGTGGCGGAGTTCGCCGCCGCCAGTGGTGATGTGAATCCGCTGCACGTCGATGTGGCGTATGCCACGAAGACCAATTTCGGTGGGCCGGTGGTGCACGGGGCGCTGGTGGTGCTCCACACGCTCGGTGCGCTGCCGGAAGGCCGGCTGGAACCGGCGATCCGCCGGATCACCGCGCGCTTCCACGGAGCCGTCGTGCCGGGGCGGGACTACGACGTCGTCGACGGACCCGGGGCGGAAACACCACTGCGGCTGCGCGTCGAAGACCATGGGCACCGCCTGGCGGACGTGACCGTCGAAACCGACCCGGGTCGCTGGGCCCGCCGCCACCGTTCCCGGGGGAGCGACGCACCGCGCCCGCGGTCCGGCGGCTGGCGGAGCTGAACCCCGGTGACCGGTGCACCACCGGGTACCGCACCAGCCCCGGGGAATACGACGCTTTGCTCGACCGCTGCGGGGCGCACCGCGGCGGGCTCCGGCGCGCCCACGCCGTTCTGCTCGGCTGGGCCAGCTACGTGGCCGGGATGGAGGTTCCGGACGGCAGGCGCTCGTGTCCAGCCTCGAGGTTTCTTTCGAGGACGGCTGCGCGGGGGACCGCCCGGTCGTGGCGATCGACGCCGTCGACCCCCGGCGCGGCTTGGTCACCGTGGAAGCCGGACTACCCGGACACGGACGCGCACGGCTGTCGGTTGCGGCCCGCGACGAGGTCCCGGAGCCGGACATCACCGCGGTTCGCGGCCTGGCGGGGAACCGCTCACTGGCGGGGGCGTTGCCGTCGTCACCGGGGCCAGCCGCGGCCTGGGCGCGGCTGTCGTCCAAGCACTGGCCGTCCGCGGCGCGGAAGTCTACGTCACCCACCGCCATGGCCGAGAAGAGCTCGAAAGGCTGGTGTTCGGCCTGGGGGAAGACGGCGCGCGGCTGCACCCCGTGCGCTGCGACGCCGCGGACCCCGAAGGGAACCGCCGCCTGGCCGAACTCGTGCAGACCGGGGAAGGTCAAATCGACTTGCTGGTGCTGAACGCCTATCCACCGTTCCAGCCGCTGCAGAGCGAACGCGCGGCTGCGGTCCGAGGGCGGGAGTACCTCGACCACGCGGTTCGAACCGTCCAAAGAGCCGTTGACCGCACTCGGCCCGCTGGTCACGGCCGGTACCGGACGGTTGGCCCTGGTGTCGAGCTCGGCGGTGACCGAATCGCCGCAGGGTTGGGAACACTACGCGGAAGCCAAGCGGCAGTCCGAGGCCGCGGTCGAACAGTTCGTGCGAGATCGCGCGAACCTGGGCGGCGCCATCGCCCGCCCGCCGCGGCTGCACACCGCTTTCCTGGCCACTTTCGGAGAAGGCAATGGGGGACAGCCGGTCGACCCGGTGGCGGTGCGGCTCTTGGACCACGCGGTCGCTGTGCCGACGGGGACGATCGATGTGCTGACGCTTCGGGACCCCTTCGACCTCGGGGGGAACGACCGCGAAGGTCGCGGTGGCCGCCACGTTCACCACGGATCCGCTCGCCGCACCGGTGCGTAGCTGGGCGCAGAGACTGGGGCCGGCGGTCGAAGCGGAGTTCGCGCCCGACGCACAGGTGTTCCAGGAACTGCTCGATCCGGGCAGTCTGCTGAACAGCGTGCACTCGGTGTGCGCGGTCGTGCTGGTCCGGCTGGACGACTGGCTGGGTGAGGACGAACCGCGCGCCCTGGACGAGTTTTCGGCGGCGGTGCGGGGTTTCGCCGCCTGGCGGCGCATCCCGCTGGTCGTCCAGCTCTGCCCGTCCCCTTCGGTTTCCGGTGACGATCCCTGGGCGGAACGGCTGACGGCCGAGCTGGCCGGTTTGTCGGGGGTGCACGTGCTCGGCGTGGACTCCTGGGACGGCGGGCTGCCCGTGGCGGACCCACACGACCCGGCCCGGCTGCGGATCGCCCACATCCCCTACACGAAAGACGGGTACACCGCGCTGGGCGCGTGTGCGATGCGGTCGGTGCACGCGCTGCACGCGCTGCTGGCCAAGCCCCCTTCAAGGTACTCGCCCTCGACTGTGACAACACCCTGTGGCACGGGGTGGACGACGGGGGTGCGGAGTGAGGACGAACTGGCCGGCGTCGTCGAGATCGTCGAGCCGGTGGGGGTCGTGTGCGCCATCACGCCCATCACGAGGCCGACCGCGGTGGTCGTCTTCAAGGCGCTGACCGCGCTCAAGACCTGCAACCCGATCATCTTTCCTTCCACCACTCGGCCGTGGAAAGCGGCGCGAAAGCCGCGGCGATCGTGCGCGACGCCGCGATCCGGGCCGGCGCCTCACCGCACTGCGTGCAGTGGATGACCGAACAGTCCCGCGAAGCGACCCGCCTGCTGATGCACCACGACGGAGTGGCGCTGGTGCTCGCCACCGGCGGCAACGAGCTGGTCAAGGCGGCGCACTCCACCGGCAAGCCCGCGATCGGCGTCGGCGCCGGGAACGTCCCGGTCTACGTGGCCGTCGACGTCGCACGCGCGGTCATCGACATCGTCCTGTCCCGCACGTTCGACCACGGCACCAGTTGCGCGGCGGAGCAGACACTGATCGTCGACGAACAGGTGTGGCCAGTGGTCGGCGAGGCGTTCGGCGAACTGCTCGGGGGATCCGAGCTGCTGCGCAGCCGTGGCCTCGGAGCCGCCATGGGTGACCCGCGCTTGTGACCCTTGGACGTACCGCCGGTCAGTGCTATCGGCCGGAGGCGGTGCCGCCGGCCACGATCGGCGGTGTGTTCAGGAGCGGGCCGATGATGTCGGCGTTCTTGGCCCGGACCAACTCGTCGACGCGGATCACCCGGTCGACGAGGTGCTTGCCGAGCCGGAAGCGGCGCAGCCACGGTGCCAATCGCCAGAAAAGGGTCTCCAGGCGGCTCTCGGCGACGAAGATCTTGCGGTCTTCGAACACTTCGTCCAGGTAATGGTCGACCTGGGGACGCAAGGCCTGCTCCCACGCGGCGAGTGCGCTCCCGATGTCGCCAGGATGCCGATCGAGCATTACACCGAGCAGATCGGCGCCGGCCAAACCGAGCGAAACGCCCATGCCGACGTAGAAAGTGACGCACCAAGCGGCGTCGCCGACGAGGACTACGCGGCCCTTCCGCCAAGTGTCCATTCTCACCTGTTCGACGGAGTCGAACAGGATTTCGTCGGCGGCTTCGGCCGCGTCGACCACATCGCCGAGGGTGGCCCCCAGCGGCTGGGGTCCGAAGATCGATCGGAGTCGTTCCCCGGGGGATCCGAGGAACTCGGCATCGACGTCTTCGGTGCGGTAGATCAACGTTGCGGTCGGGTCGTGGTCCCGATAGGCGAAGACCCACATAGACCGGTCTCGTTCGATCATCGTCGCGGACTGGCCGGGCTCCAGACCCGCGGGTGTGCCGGAGAACCGGAACGCGGCGAACACGTAGTTCAACCGCCGCAGGTACTTCCCAGGTGGACCGAACACCAGGCCGCGGACCGTCGAGCGCAGCCCGTCGGCGCCGACGACCAAGTCGAACCGCTCGGTCACCGACGTACCGGTCGCGGTGTCGAGCAAGGTGACGTCCACCCCGTCCGGATCGTGGACGATCGCGGTGGGCGTGGTGGCGTACCGGATCTCCACGTCGGCCGGCAGAGCTCTGAACGCCGCGTTCTCGACGTCGCCGCGCAGCAGCGTCCACGGTGCACCCGGCAGATCCGAAAAGCCGATGCCGGGCCGGTTGGAGCCGTTGCGGTCGATATCGATCTTTTGCGGTGCGGCGGTGCGGTCGTGGAGCGCGCCGAGCAGCCCGAGCCGGGCGGCGGCGGCCTTGCCGGAACCGAAGAGAACGACGAAGTGACCGTCGGAACGTCGGCCCGGCGCTCTTTCGACGAGCACGGTCCGCCAGCCGGATCGGCTCAGCCGCGCCGCTGTCGCGAGGCCGCTCACCCCCATCCCGACGACGAGCACCCGGCCGGCCTCGTGATTGACAGCGCTGTTCATGGCCCCGCCTTTTCCGGAAGTTCGAGGAGGCGGCGTGCCGCCGTGGTCGGGCTGGCGTCCCGCTACCAGGCGACCACATCGGATTGGCTTGATCAAGGTAACTTCGGGCAAAATAGCGTGCTCGAATACTCTTGAACCCTGGGACGGCTCACCAGCCCGGAGAGGTACCTCTTCGGGCAGACTGAGTACCAAAAAGGTATACGTCTTCAATCGAATCTCCGGGCTGATCGATTCAGTGTGCGATAACTGCAGCCAGATCGAGAGGTGGTTCGATGGTGTCCTTGCTGCACGCTGCCGGACTTGCGGAGAGTCGACGAACTGCCCGCAAATGGTCCGAGCCCATTGCGATAGTCGGTGTGGGAGCTCGCTTCCCCGGCGGTGTCAAGGATGCGCTCAGCTTCTGGGACTTGGTGGCCGGTGGGCACGACGCGATCGGCGACGTGCCGGCCGATCGGTGGAAAACCGGCGCGTTCTACGACCCCGATCCCGCTACTCCCGGTCGGATGTTCATCCGTCAAGGAGGGTTCCTCGAATCGCCGTTGGACGGTTTCGATGCCGGTTTCTTCGGCCTGGCGCCGCGTGAGGCGGCGGCGTTGGACCCCCAGCAGCGGGTGTTGCTCGAAGTCACCTGGGAGGCGTTCGAAGACGCAGGAATTCCCATGGGTTCCACTGCGTCCACTGACGTGGGCACGTTCGTCGGCGGCTTCACCTTCGACGCGGCCAGCCTCGCTTTGACCGGGTCGAACCAGCATCTGCTCGGGGCGTCCACCCCGACCGGCGTCATCATGACCATGTTGTCGGCGCGGTTGTCCTACACCTTCGACTGGCATGGACCGTGTTTCACCATCGACACCGCGTGCTCCTCTTCGCTGGTGGCTTTCCACCAGGCCTGTGCCGCGATCGACCGCGGTGAGTGCGAACTGGCCGTGGCCGGTGGCGTGAACATGATGTTCGTCCCCGCCTCCACGATGGCGATGGCGAAGGGCCAGTTCCTGTCGCCCGACGCCCGGTGCCGGTCGTTCGACCACCGCGCGAACGGGTACGTGCGCAGTGAAGGCGCCGGCTTGGTCGTCCTCAAACCGCTGTCCGCGGCTCTCCGCGACGGCGACCGCATCCGCGCGGTGGTACGGGGATCGGCGGTGAACCACGACGGTCGGACGCCGGGCGCCGCCGTCCCCAGTGCCGAAGCCCAGGGCATGTTGATCCGGCAAGCGTGCGAGATGAGCGGTGTCCGGCCCGGTTCGATCGGGTACTACGAGGCGCACGGTACGGGTACCCCGGTGGGTGATCCGATCGAGGTGGCCGCAATCGGCGGTGCGTTGGACGGCTCGCCGCACACGCACTGGATCGGATCGGTCAAATCCAACTTCGGCCACACCGAGGCGGCGGCAGGGATCGCCGGCGTGATCAAGGCGAGCCTGTGCCTGGAGCGTGGGCTGGTCCCGCCGAACCTGCATTTCGAGAAGCCCAATCCCCAGATCCCGTTCGACCGGCTGCCGGTGAAGGTGCCGACGGCGCTGGTGCCCTTCCCGCAGTACGACGGACCGAGGCGGGCCGGGATCAATTCCTTCGGCGCCGGCGGTACGAACGCGCACGCCATCCTCGAGCAGGCGCCCGTGATCCCGGTGTCCGAAGTGGACGAGAGCGAACTCGGCGAGCCGCGGTTGCTGGCACTGTCGGCCCGGAGCCCCGAGGCGCTGCGAGCGCTCGCCGAGGACTACGCGACCCTGCTCGAGCAGCCGGATGCGCCGATTCTCACGCAGGTCGCGCGCGCCGCAGCGAGACAGCGCGACCACCATCCGGTGCGGACGTTCGTGGTGGCCGCAAACGGGAAGGAGGCCGCCGAGCGACTGCGGGAGCTGGATCCCGCGGGCCGTCGGACGGCTCGACCGCAGGTCGCGTTCGTCTACACCGGAATGGGCCCGCAGTGGTGGGGAATGGGGCGCGAGCTGCTCCTGGAAGAGCCGCGGTTCGCCGAGGTCGTCGCCGAGTGCGATGCGGTTCTCTCGCGGTTCGATGTGGCGATCGGCGAAGAACTGCTTCGCGACGAAGGTGAGTCGCGGCTCACCACGACGTTGTACGCGCAGGTCGCCAACTTCGTGGTGCAGGCCGGGCTCACCGCGCTCTGGCGGGACTGGGGCATCGAGCCCGCGACGATCGTGGGCCACAGTGTCGGCGAGGTCGCCGCGGCGCATGCGGCCGGGGTGTACTCGCTGGAGGACGCACTGACGGTGAGCTACCACCGCGCCTGCCTGCAGTCCCGGCTTGCCGGCCGCGGCGTCATGGCGGCGGTCGGCCTGCCGGTCGACGAGGTGACTCCGTATCTCGTCGACGGTGTCACGGTGGCCGCGATCAACAGTGCGTCGGCGACCACCTTGGCCGGCGACCGGCACGCCATGGACGTGGTGGCCGAGCGGCTCGAGAGCGCGGGGGAATCGTTCACCGCGCTGCGAGTCGATGTGGCTTACCACAGTCACCACATGGATGAGATCCGGGAACCGCTGCTCGCCGCGTTGCGGGACATCCGCCCGCGTCGAGCCGCGGTCACCCTGCTCTCGACCGTGACCGGCGGCCAGGTGGACGGCTCCGAGTTCGACGCCGGGTACTGGTGGCGGAACGTGCGCCAGGTCGTGCGGTTCGCCGACGCGTTCCGGCACCTGCTCGGGCACTCGCCCGGAGCGGTGCTGGAGATCGGGCCGCACCCGGTGCTGGCCACGGCGATTGACGAAGCGTCGAGCGAACGCGGGGCCGAGGTGGTGCGGCTGGCATCGCTGCGTCGTGACCGGCCGCAGCGCAGGCAGCTCCTGGAAACGCTCGGCTCCCTGTACGCGACGGGTGTCGACCCCGACTGGGAGCGAGTGCATCCCGGGCCCCGCGAACACCTCGATCTGCCGTTGTACCCGTGGCAGCGAGAGTCGCACTGGCTCGAGTCGACGGCGTCACGGCGAAACCGCCTGGGGGTAGGCGGCCTATCGCTGAGCGGGCAGATCGTCGCCGCGGCGACCCCGACCCGGGACGTCGAGTTGTCGCCGGTCGAGTTCCCCTATCTCGTCGACCACAAGATCGGCGACGAGCTGATCTTCCCCGGAGCCGGCTACCTCGAGACCGCGCTGGCGATGTTCCCGGACGACGAACCCTGCTTCTTCGAGGACATCGTCTTCCACCGCCCCCTGGTGATCGCGCCCTCGTCGGTCACCACACTGCGAACCGGGTACGACCCCGTGCGCAGGCATCTGACGCTGCACGGCTTCACGAAGCCGGACGAGCCGGACTGGACGTTGCACGCCGAGCTGCGCCGGACCTACCTCGCCGCACCTCAGCGGCCCGCTCCCCGGACGGAATCGCTTCCCGACCTGACGCGGTCGTTGCCGATGGTCGGCCGTGAAGAGCTGTACGAACGTCTGGGCGTGGGCGAGCTCGACTACGGGCCCTGCTTCCGTGCCGTCGACCGGCTGTGGGTCCGGAACGAAACCGGTGAGGTCTTCGCCGAGATCGATCTCGGCACCGTCGACCGGGAGGGGCATCGACTTCACCCCGTGCACCTGGACGCCGCTCTGCAATCGGTGTTCGCCGGCGGCCTCCTGCTCGGCGGGGAGGCCGCGGACGGCACTTACGTGCCGGCCGGCATCGCGGAATTCCGGTTCTTCCGCTCGCCTGGAGAGCGGCTGTGGGTGCACGGGCGCGACCGCCACAGCGACGTACCGGGGCGGTACGAGTGCGACATCACCCTCGTCACCGATGGCGGCGAAATCGTCGCGGAGCTGATCGGTTTGCGTGCCCAGCGGCTCGCCGAGGACAGCACCGTGGTCACCGCGCTCTCCCAGAGCCTCTACTACGAACACGCCTGGCACCCCGAACCGCTCGAGCCCACCGGCGATGCCGGAGGTTCGTGGATCCTCGTGGGTTCCTCACCCCGGACGATCGGCCTGGAGAAGCGGATCGTGGCGGCGAACGGGACAGTCGTGCGCGTGGATCCGGCTGACGAGGACTGGCTGGTGAGGCTCAGGGCCGCGCTCGCCCGCGACTCGTCGCCCGTCCGCGTGGTCCACCTCGCCGGCGCTCCGGCTGGCGCCATCGACGTGCCCGCGTGTTCGCCTGCCGCGGATCCCTTGACGTTGACGCAAGCGCTGCCGGAGGAAGGGGTGCGCCTCTTCCTGGTGACGAGCGGCACGCAGAGCGTCTCCTCCGCCGATGCCGTGACCGACCCGTTCGCGGCCGCCACCTGGGGGCTGGGCCGGGTCGTCAACGCCGAACGGCCGGAACTGGGGTGCCGGCTCATCGACCTCGATCCCGGTACCGGGTGGTCCGATGGTCTGCTGCTCGACGGCTTGCTGGCCGAACTGACCCATGACGGGCAGGACGAAGTCGCCCTACGCGACGGCACCCGTTACGTGCGCCGGATCGAGCCCGCCGGCGACCTGTCCCCGTTGCACCAGGTACGGACCCGCACCGACGTAACTCCGGTGAGCCTCGGAGTCGTCCGGACCAGCGCCGACAACCTCCGGTTCGCCGCCACCACCCGGCGGGCGCCGGGCCCGGACCAGGTCGAAGTCGAGGTCGTCTGCACCGGGGTCAACTTCAAGGACGTGCTGAAGGTGACCGGGCTGCTCACGGGCCAGGTCATGGAGGGCACGCACTCGCGGGGCGCGCTGGGCCTGGAGTGCTCGGGAACCGTCGTCCGGACCGGCCGTAACGTACCGGACCTGCGGCCCGGCGACGAAGTGATCGTGCACAGCCGAGCCCTGTTCGCCTCACACGTCACGGTCGACGCCGTCCGGGTGGTGAAGAAGCCGGCCGCGCTGTCCTTCGCCCAAGCTGCCTCCCTGCTGCCGGTCGTCACCGCCCACCAGTCGCTGGTCCGGCTCGCCGGGGTGCGCGCCGGGGAACGGGTCCTCGTCCACTCAGCCGCCGGCGGCGTGGGATTGGCCGCGGTCCGGATCGCGGCCGCGCTCGGGGCCGAGGTGTACGCCACCGCGGGCAGCAAGGCACGGCGGGAGTACCTGCGCGAGGCGGGCGTGGCCCACGTGGCGGATTCCCGGTCCACGACATTCGCAGGAGAAGTCCTCGAATGGACCGGCGGCGAGGGCGTCGACGTCATCCTCGACTCGTTGCCCGCGGACATGATCCACCACAGTCTCGGAGTGCTGCGCACCTTCGGCCGGTTTGTCGAGCTGGGCAAGCTCGATGGGGGTGCCGACCCCGCGGTGCGGTCGGCCGTCACCAGGAAGGCGATGACTTTCCATGCCTTCGACTACGACCAGATGATGGCGCTGGACCCGGTTCGGGTGCGCGAATGCCTGCGGGAGACGGTGGCCCTGTTCGAGGAGGGTGTCATCTCCCCGCTGCCGGTCACCGAGATACCGGCGGATGAAGTCGACAAGGCGTTCATGGCGATGGGCAGCCCGGACCACCTCGGCAAGATCGTGGTCCGCATCGCCGGCGAACCGGTCACCGTTCCCGCGACCTCACTCCCGGAGACCCCCATCCGCGACGATGCCGGCTACGTCGTGACCGGCGGCTTGGGCGGGCTGGGCCGGACGGTGGCCCGGTTGCTGGCCGATCGAGGCGCCCGTCATCTCGTGCTCGTCGGCCGGCGCGGCGTGACCACGCCGGAAGCCGAGCACTTGGTGGCCGAGCTGACCGCGCGAGGCGTGGAGGTCCAGGTCGAGAAAGCCGACGTGGCCGACCTGGACCAGGTCGAGGCACTGCTGTCCCGTGTTCGCGAGCGACTGCCGGTGATCGCCGGCATCGTCCACGCCGCGGCCGACTTCGACGATGTCGTGCTCTCGGACACGAATGCGACACGCCTGCTCGAAGCAACCCGGCCGAAGGCGGACGGCGCCTGGAACCTGCACGTGGCGACGGAGCCGGACTCCCTCGACTTCTTCGTGCTCTTCTCGTCGGTGGGTGCGCAGCTCGGATCGGCGGCGCTCGGCGCTTACGCGACGGCGAATGAGTTCCTCGACGCTCTCGCTCGCCATCGGACCGCCCGGGGGCTGCCCGCCACCAGCATCGGCTGGGGCCTGATCGAGGAAGTGGGCGTGGCGGTCAGCGGCAAGGGCGAGGTCGGCACTTTCCTCCGCCGGAACGGGCATTTGGGCATCTCGCCCGCACGGTTCGCCGCCGAGCTGGACACGTTGCTGCGGACGCGGCCGGTGGAGGCCACCGTGGCCGACATGGACTGGCCACGCTGGGCCAGGTCCAACCCTCAGCTCGCCTCGTTGCCCCGGGTGAGCTCGATCGTGGCTACGGGCGGGGACGACGGCGGCCCATCGGGCGGGCCGCGGCTGCAGAACCTCGGTCCCGAAGAACGGGCCACGGTGTTGCCTGCTCTGCTGGCGCCGCTCTTACAGCAGTCGACCGGGCTGACCGAAGGCCAGCTCGACGACGACCAGCCGGTCGACGTCGACTCGCTGACCGCGGTCGGGTTGCGGGTCCTGGTGCAGAAGGAGCTCGGTGTCTCGATCCCGGCGGTCAAGCTGCAGCGAGACCTCACCATGAGCGGGTTGGTCGGTTTGCTCGTCGCCGAGCTCGACCGAGCGCCCGCCGAGACCTTCGAGCCGGCCAGGGACCTCACGGTCCACGAATTCGCGTCGGGTGATGGGCTGACCGTGTACGGCCATCTCAGCTCGCCTCCCGGACCAGGACCGCATCCGGCTGTCGTGGTGTGCACGTCCGGGCGTGGCGGGGCCCTGAACGCCGATGGCGTGCACGTTCAGGTGGGCGAACACGAACCACTGCGAGCGGCTGGGCTGGCGGTCTTCACCGTCGACCATCGAGGTGCCCCGGGGCACGGTGCCGACTTCGACGCGCTCGCGGAAATGGGTGGCCGGGAGGTCGACGACGTGCTCGCGGCGGCGAGCTACCTGGCCGGCCTTCCCGGAATCGACGGCGCCCGGGTGAGCGTCTTGGGTACCAGCCGGGGCGGGTACACCGCGTTGTCCGCGCTCGGGCGGGAACCGTCCCGCTGGCACCGCGCGGTCCTGCTGATGGGCCTGTACGACCCGGCGCACCTGGTCGCGGCCGAGCGAGCGGAACCGGGCTCCTTCCTCCCGGCCCGGCCCGGGTTCGGGCCGGACGAACTCGTGGCCTACTTCACCGCACCACACCGGCGGCCCTTGGCATCGATCGGAGACGTCTCCGCTCCCGTCCTCGTCGTGCACGGCGAGGACGACGAGATCATTCCCGTCGAGCAGGCCCAGGCGCTGGTCTCCCACGCCCAGGCGTCCGACCTGCCGGCGCGCCTGGTCACGGTGGCGGGGCTCGGCCACGACAGCGGGTACGTCGAAGACGACTGGGACACTCTCTGGCCCGAAGTGGCCGACTTCCTCACGAGCTCGGAGCCGGCGACATGACCGACAGCTACGCGATGCCCCGTGACGCCGCCGAGACCGGACGGCTCCGGCTGCAGGCCGAGATCATGGGTCCGCACAGCGCCCACCTGTTCAAGCTGGCCGGGATCGGGCCGGGCATGCGCGTGCTCGACGTCGGCTGCGGCACCGGTGACGTGAGCATGGTGCTCGCGGACCTGGTCGGCCCCACCGGCTCGGTGCTCGGGGTCGATGTCGACCCCGGTGTGCTCGAAGTGGCCCGGGAACGTGCGCGGGAAGCCGGACTCACCAACGTGTCCTACCTCGAGGCCGATCTCGGCGAGCTGCGGCCGGCCGAGCCAGTCGACGCGCTGGCCGGCCGCCTGATCTTGATGCACCTGCCGGACGCGGCGAGGACCGTCCGCGAGCTGAGCCGCCAAGTCCGGCCCGGTGGCGTCGTATCCTTCCAGGACTACAACGTTTCCCGCTGCCGATCGGTGCCGTCGACCCCGTTGCTCGCCCGGAGCATGCGGTGGGTGATCGATGCCATGCGAGCGAGCGGGATCGAGCCGGACATGGGCGAACGGATCGTTCCCACGTTGGCCGAAGCCGGCTTGGACATGCAGGGCGTGGCCGCCGTCGAGCCGGCTGGGACGGCCGATTCGCTCGTGCCCGAGTTCCTGGCGGCCACTGCTCGCAGCCTCCTGCCGCTGGCGCTGGCGCACGGGGTGGTCACCGAAGACGAGGTGGTCGTCGACGGCATGGCCGGTCGAGTGGCCGACGAACTCAGGGCGGTGAGGGCGACGGTGTGGACCGCCGAACTCGTCGGGGCCTGGGCCCGGGTGCCTCGGCTCGCCGGCCCCGGCCTGGCGGGCGGTGGTCCCGGTCGATCGGTTTCCGACCCGTGGCCCATCGGGAGTGTTTCGTCCGGCGGAACGGTGCCCGGCCGGAGGAGGTCTTCCTGATGGCTGCGGACCCTTACCCGCTCGAATGGGACACCGGATCGGTCGTCGCCGAGCCCGGCTTCTACCAGGCGGCGATGAAGTGGCATTTCAGCCCGGAGACGGGTTCGCCCTTCTGGCTGGCCAAGGCACGGCCCTCGACTTCGACCCGCTTCGCGACGTGCGTACGCACGCCGATCTGCGCCGGTTCCCAAACTTGGTCAACGAACTCAGGGAGCTGCCACTCGAAGCACTGGTTCCGCGCGGCTACGGCGAACAGCTCGATGTCGTCGGTGCGTTCGACAGCGGCGGCACGACCGGAACTCCGAAGCGGGTGCTGCTCCTCTCGGATTGGATGCGCAGTTCACTGACGTGGAAAGCGGGCGGATGGACGAGCTGGGATTTCCCCGCCGCGTCAACTGGCCGGCCGTTGCCCCGAGCGGACCGCACATCTTCGGCAGGTTGATGGCCGAGGTGACGCGGATGCGCGGCGGTATCTGTTTCACGGTGGACCTCGACCCGCGGTGGGTGCGCACCAGTCTGGGGGAAGGACGCGCAGAAGAGGCGGACCGCTACGCCGGTTCTGGTGGCCACACCGCCGCTCCTCGTGCGGATGGCCGAACGCCCGGATCTGGTCGACCTCGTCAACCGGAAGGTCGACGAGATCATGTGGGGTGGGGCGCACCTGGACGTCGACACCCGCAGGATTCTCCAAGAGGAGGTGTTCCCGGACGTTCTCCCGCGCGGCTAATACGGCAGCACGATGAGGGCGAGGATTGCGGCGAAGGCGCCTTGGGTGATCAGCAAGAGGGTGAACCCGTCCGCGGCCCCGCCGAGGGCCGAGGCGGCGGCGAACCCGATCATGCCGATGATGAACAGGCGTTTGCGGCCGTAGAGGTCGCAGAGCCGGCCACCCAACAGCAAGAGGCTGCCGAACGCGAGGGCGTAGCCGGTGGCCACCCATTGGCGGCTGTCGTCGGAAAACGCCAGGTCGCGTTGTGCGGTGGGCAGGGCGATGTTGACGATCGTCGAGTCCAGGATGACCGTCAGCTGGGCCAAGCTCAAAACAACGAGCGCAAGCCACCGGTTCGGGACGGCTTCGGATTTCATGGTGTCCTTCGCTTTTCGGGAGATGCTCCGGCCGCGGCCACGTTTGCCGCGCCGACCTGCGGCGCGAACCACCGTGCGGCGGCTTGGCTGACTTCTTCGGGGTCGGCTGCCGTGTCGCCAGCCCAGGCGACGACCCCGTCGGGTCGGACGAGCACCGCACCCAGGCCCAGCCGGTCTTCGGGCCGCGCCGCGAGGTAGGTGACCTGATCACCCCACCGGTTCGCGAGCGCCCGCAGCGCGGACTCCCGGCTGAAGTCCAGTAGCAGGCCGGCTCCGCTCTGCAGCAGCGTGCCGACCCGTGTCCGGCGCCCGAACTCGAAGTCCGGACAGCTGCGGCCGACCAGCGGGTGCGACCCGCCGAGGTCGCAGGCGCGCGACACACCCCACAGCCGTTCGGCGAGGTGGGTGGCCACCGCGCGGGTGCGGACCAGATCGCGGAACACGGCCTTGAGCGCGTGCGCGCCGGGTCGCAGCAGCGCGACCTGTGCCCGCGTCCAGTCGAACACGCGTTCCGCGACAGGATGCCGCTCCGCGGAGTAGGTGTCGAGCAGCCCATCAGGAGCTCGGCCGCGCACGGTGGCGGCGAGCTTCCACCCCAGGTTCGCCGCGTCGGCGAGCCCGAGCCCCAATCCCTCGCCACCGACCGGCGAATGGGTGTGGGCCGCGTCACCGGCCAGCAGCACGCGGCCACGGCGGTAGGTCGTCGCTTGCCGGGCGCGGTCGGTCCAGGTCGAGGCGAAGCGCATCGCGTTGACGGTGACGTCCGTGCCGGTGATGCGCCGCAGGACCCGTTGCACGTGCCCCCGGGTGATCGGCCCGCTCCCGTGAAACGCTCCGCCGTCGAAGTCGATCATCGCCAGGGCGCCCGGTTGCCACTGCGTGTACAGCCCGCCAGGTCCCTCGGTCAGCGGGAAGAACCGGCGCTCGCGAGCCGGCGGCAGCACCGCGGGGTCGGCGATGTCGACGCTGAGCGAGTACCCCGTGAACTCCGGTTCCGCGTCCAGGGAAGAGAAGCCGGCCTTTTCGCGCACCGCGCTCCGGTCCCCGTCGCAGCCGACCAGCCAGCGCCCGCGGTACCGCTCGTCGCCGGCCCGGACCGTCACTTCGTCCGCTGCGGACTCGATATGGGAGACCGCCGCGCCGCGGCGGACATCAACGCCGAGGAGGATCGCGCGCTCGGCCAGCACGCGCTCGAGGTCCTCCAGGGTGACGTCGAGCTGAGTGGTACCCACGCCCGGGAGCTGGTAGGTCCAATGCGAGGGGTCGATGTCCTGGGCGTCGAGCGGGATGCCCGCGAAGTGCCCGCCGGACCAGCGAAGCTGGTCGTCCCGGCTCTGCGGAAGGAGCGGGGTCAGCAGGTCGTGGCGGTCGAGCACTTCGATGCCCGGGGTCCGGAGTCCGCGCACTCCGAACGGGACTCGCTTCAGCGGTGAGCCGGGTTCGGTGTCGCGTTCGAGCACCAGCACCGAGAGGCCTCTGGACCGCAGGTCGCACGCCAGGAAGAGGCCGACCGGACCTCCGCCGGCCACGACGACGTCGTAGCGCACAACTTCCTCCTCGCCCAGGTGATGCTCGTCCGGGCCGGTCTATCCGGAATGGAGCTCGCGTCCGCGACGCGTACCCTCGCGGCCTTCGTGATCGGTGCGGCGATGTCGGACGCGGCTGGGCGACGGCTGACCGACCCGGCTGCGGTGGCCAAGGTCCGCGCGTACCTCCTCGACTCGGCGCGGCGCCACCCACACTCACCTCCTCCGGGTTCCTCGACGCCGGCTGGTCGGATGACCAGCTGTTCGGCATCGGTCTCGACCGCATGCTCGACGAGTTTCTTTACGAGAGTTGATCGAGCGCGGCGGGCGCATTTTGCTTCGGTACCGGCGACCCCGGCCGCGTGCGGGCCATTCGCGCACATCATGTCGGTGCTCGCGCCGGGTGACAACCGGCCCGCAGCCGCCCTCGGCCTTGCGGCGGACCGTACTTGAAGTCGTTGGCCTGGCGGAGAGCGGCCGTTCGGCACCGCGACACCCCGCGGGGGGCAGTCCGACGCCACGGCAGAAACGGGCCTTCGGGCAAGACTGTTGGACGACTGCACCCGTCCCGGCTGACGGAACGCGCCTGCTCCGGAACTGTCGGTACGGTCCCGCCAAGGTTCGACGCAGTTCGAGGGAGTCTGATCGATGGTGTTGCCGGAATCCTCCACTCAGGCCGAGCCCGTCGCGATCGTCGGGATCGGGTGCCGTTTTCCCGGCGGGATCGACGATCCGCGAAGTTTCCGGGAACTGCTCGCGTCCGGTACCGACGCGATCTGCGACGTCCCCGCTGATCGTTGGCGCGTCACCGATTACTTCGACGAGGACCGCGCGACGCCCGGGCGGATGTTCGTCCGGCAGGGCGGATTCCTCCAGTTCTCGGTGGACACCTTCGACGCCGGTTTCTTCGGCATCGCACCGCGCGAAGCAGCGGCAATGGACCCCCAGCAAAGGCTGCTGCTCGAAGTGACGTGGGAATCCCTGGAAGACGCCGGAATCCCGCCGAGCTCCACCGCGGGGGCGAAAGTCGGGGTTTTCGTCGGCGGGTTCACCTTCGACGCGGCGGTGCTGCAGCTGGACGAATCGAACCGGCACCTGGTCAGCGCGGCCACTCCGACCGGGGTGAGCATGACCATGCTCGCCGCCCGGTTGTCCTACGTGTTCGACTGGCGCGGGCCGTCGTTCACCCTCGACACCGCCTGCTCCTCTTCGCTGGTGGCCATCCACCAGGCGTCCAACGCGCTGGCGCTCGGGGACTGCGAACTCGCGGTGGCCGGTGGGGTGAACGTCATGATGAACCCGACCACCAGCATCCTGATGTCCAAGGGACAGTTCCTGTCACCGGACGCCCGGTGCAAGTCCTTCGACCACCGGGCCAACGGTTACGCGCGTGGCGAAGGCGCGGGTGTTCTGGTCTTGAAGCCGCTTTCGGCGGCGGTTCGCGACGGTGACCGCGTTCACGCCGTCATCCGCGGCACCGCCGTGAACCAGGACGGCCACACGCCCGGGATCACGGTGCCGCGGGTCGAATCCCAGCGTGAGCTGATCCAGCGGGCCTGCCGGGTCGGCGGCGTCGCCCCGGCCTCGGTCGGCTACTTCGAAGCCCACGGAACCGGGACCGCGGTCGGGGATCCGGTCGAAGCGACCGCGATCGGCGAGGCCCTCGGTGATTCTCCCGGGCCGCACTGGATGGGGTCGGTCAAGTCGAACTTCGGCCACACCGAGGCGGCGGCGGGGGTCGCCGGGGTGATCAAGGCGGCCATCACCTTGGAGGACGGGATCATCCCGGCCAACCTGCACTTCGAGAAGCCCAATCCCCGCATCCCGTTCGACCGGCTGCCCGTGCGGGTGCCCACGGAGAGCGTCCCGTTCCCGGAGGGGCCGGGGCCCCGGCGGGCCGGGGTCAACTCGTTCGGCTTCGGCGGGACCAACGCGCACGCCATCCTCGAACAGGGGCCGGTGATCGAGCCCGCCGGCCAATCCGCCGCGGAGCAGAGCCGGCCGCAGCTCCTGCCGTTGTCGGCCCGTAGCCCGGAAGCGCTTCGCTCCCTGGTGGAGTCCTACGCGCAGTTGCTCGAAACGCCGGACGCGCCCGCCTTCCACCGGGTCTGCGACGTCGCCGCCCGGAACCGGGACCACCACCCGATGAGAACCTTCGTGGTCGCCGGGAACGGCGGCGAAGCCGCCGAAAAGCTGCGGGAGCTGACCGTCGAGCCGACCCGGACGACGCGTCCGGCCATTGCGTTCGTCTACACCGGAATGGGTCCGCAGTGGTGGGGCATGGGACGCGAACTCCTCGAGCAGGAGCCAAGGTTCGCCGAGTTCGTCGCCGCTTGTGACGAGGTGCTGGCCCGCTACGACGTGTCGATGGCCGCCGAATTACGCCGTGCCGAGGACGTGTCACGACTGACGGAAACTCTCTACGCTCAGCTGGGCAACTTCGTCGTGCAGGCAGGGGTCACGAAGCTGCTGCGTGACCGGGGTATCGAACCGGCGGCCATCGTCGGGCACAGCGTGGGCGAGGTGGCCGCCGCCTACGCGGCCGGGGTGTACTCACTCGAAGACGCGCTGACGATCAGCTTCCACCGCGCGAGCCTCCAGGCCCGGCTCGCCGGGCGCGGAGGGATGGCGGCGGTCGACCTGCCGGTCGCGGAGGTGGCTCCGCACCTGGTCGACGGCGTGACGGTGGCCGCGGTCAACAGCAAGCACGCGACGACCATCGCCGGCGATCGCGACGCCGTGGCGACGGTGACCGAAAGCCTGACCGCCGCCGGGGCATCGGTGAAGCCGCTGCGGGTGGAAGTGGCCTATCACAGCCCACAGATGGACGAGATCCGCGAACCACTGGTCGCCGCGCTGGCGGGGATCCAGCCACACAGCGCGGACATCCCGCTGTTCTCCACAGTGACCGGTGCGCAGGTCCGTGGCCCGGAGCTCGACGCACAGTACTGGTGGCGCAACGTCCGTCAGCCGGTGCGGTTCGCCGACGCGTTCCGGAAGGTGCTCACCCGCGGCATCGGCGCGGTGGTGGAAGTCGGGCCCCACCCGGTACTGGCCACGGCGATCGACGAGGCGGTGAGCGACCGGACGGACGCCGTCGTGCTGCTAGCGTCGCTGCGCCGCGACCGCCCGCACCGCGAGCAACTGCTCGAAACGCTCGGCCGGTTGTACGCGACGGGCGCGGAAGTCACCTGGGGCACACTCCACAACGGACCGCGCGAGCACCTCGACCTGCCCCGGTACCCGTGGCAACGCGACCGGCACTGGATCGAGTCGGCCACCTCCCGCGCCCGCCGGCTGGGCAGCGACGGGCTGCGGTCCGCCGGGCGGTCCGTCGGGTCCGTCGCCCCCGCCCGGGACGTGGAGCTGTCCGCGTCGGCGTTCCCCTACCTCGACGACCACAAGATCGGGGACTCCGTCATCCTGCCCGGGTGCGGCTACCTCGACGCCGCGCTGGCGTTCTTCCCCGACGACGAACCATGCGTGTTCGAGGACGTCGAGTTCCGGCGCCCGCTCGTGCTCACGCCCGGGACGGTCACCACGATGCGGGTGCAGTACGACCCCGAGCGGCGCCAGGTCGGCATGTACAGCCGCGCCAACGTGGACGACTCCGCCTGGACGCTGCACACCGAACTCCGCCGCGCATACGTGGCCAAAGCACGGGTCCCGCAGCCGCGCCCGGCGACCTTGGCCGAGCTCACGAAGGGCCTCCCTGGCCTCGGCCACGACGAGGTTTACGACTTCCTGGTTTCGGCCCGGCACGACTACGGTCCGGCGTTCCGGGTCGTGGAACAACTGTGGTGGCGGGAAGAAACCCGTGAGGTGTTCGCCGAGCTCCGGCTCGACACCGTCGAGCGGGCCGGTCACCGGCTGCACCCCGTCCGGCTCGACGGTGCCTTGCAGGCCGTCATCACCGGCACCCACGTCTTCGGCGGGGAAACGCGGTTCGGCACCTACGTGCCGACCCACATCGACTCGTTCCAGTTCTTCCGTTCGCCCGGTACCCGGTTGTGGGTGCACGGGCGGACCCGGCCGATGACCGACCCGGACCGGATCGACTGCGACCTGACTCTGGTGACCGACGCCGGCGAGGTCGTCGCGGAGGTGCGTGGCCTGCGGACCAACCGGGTCACCGCCACGGCTGACCAGCCGGCGCAGCTCCACTACGAACACGCGTGGCGCCCGGAAGGGCTGGAGGCGGCGGCGGATGCCACCGGCCGCTGGGTCGTCGTCGGCTCCTCGGCCACCGCTTCGAGTCTTGCCGAAGGGTTGTCCGCGCTGGGGGGTGACGTCATCCGGGCGGACACGGCCGAAGAGGCGCTTCCCGAAGCCGGAGCGGCCGCCTACCGCGGTGTCCTCTACGTCGACGAAGAACCTGAGCGAGCGGCAACACCTTCGTGCGCCGGAATCGCGGCACCGCTCCGGCTGGCCCAGGAGCTGCCGGCCGACGCCGGACCGCTGATCCTGGTCACCACCGGCGCCCAGAGCGTGTCCGCTGACGATCCGACCGCTTCGCCCCGCGGTGCGGCGTTGTGGGGGTTCGGCCGGGTCGTCTACGCCGAGCGCGCCGAACTGGGGTGCCGCCTGATCGATCTCCCGCCGGCCGGCCCCGGCGAGCTGCTCGAGGCGCTGCTGGCCGAGGTGACCGGCGCCAGTTCCGACGAAGTGGCCTTGCGGGAGCACGGGCGGTACGTCCGGGACCTGCTCCGCGCCGGTGAGGAAGCCGCCTCCACCCACGTGGACGTCCGGGTCGACCGCACCCCGGTGTACCTACCGCCGCCGGGCTCCGCGGCGGCCGCGCCCGAGTTCGTGGGAACGGTGCGCCGGCCTCCTGGCCCCGGCGAGGTCGAGCTGGCGGTCTCGCACGTCGGGCTCAACTTCAAGGACGTGCTCAAGCAGACCGGCTTGATGTCGGCGCAGGCGCTCACGGGCAGCTACTCCGGTACGTCGCTGGGCGTCGAGTGCTCGGGTTCCGTCGTGGCCGTCGGCGAAGGCGTGACCGGGCTGGCGGTCGGCGACGAGGTGTTCGCCCACAGCCGGCAGCTGTTCGCTTCTCACGTCACGCTCGAAGCGGTGCGCGTGGGGAAGAAACCGGCGAGACTGTCCCCGGCGGAGGCGGCCTCGCTGCTGCCCGTGGTGACCGCGCAGTATTCGCTGACCCGCCTGGCCGGTCTTCGCCGCGGCGAGCGCGTGCTCGTCCACTCGGCGGCCGGCGGCGTCGGGCTGGCCGCCGCCCGGATCGCGACGCAGCTCGGCGCGGAGGTGTTCGTCACCGCGGGAAGCGAGCAACGGCGGGCGTTCCTGCGCGACGAAGGCTTCACCCGCGTCGCCGATTCGAGGTCGATGTCCTTCGCCGACGACGTCCTCGACTGGACTGGTGGCCGGGGAGTTGACGTCATCGTCAACTCGCTCCCGGCTGACATGGTCCACCACAGCCTGCGGACCCTGAGCCCGTTCGGGCGGTTCGTCGAGTTGGGCAAGCCGGGGCCCGTGGCGGACCACGCGATGCGAACGGCCGCGACCCGGCAGGCCCTTTCGTACCACACCTTTGACTACGACCAGCTGATGGTGCTGCGGCCGGATGAGGTTCAGGCGTGCATGCGAGCAGCCGCGGACCTCTTCGCCCGGGACGAGATCGCCGCCCTGCCGATCACGGAATTCCCCGCGAGCGAGGTGGCGCAGGCTTTCCGGACCATGGCGAGCGCCGAGCACCACGGCAAGATCGTCGTGCGGATGGCCCGCGAAACGGTACCGGTGCCGGCGGCATCGCTGCCGCAGACGGTGATCCGGCCGGATGTCACCTACGTGATCACCGGTGGCCTGGGTGGCCTGGGCCGTGCGGTGGCCCGCTGGCTGGCCGACAACGGCGCGCGGTACCTGGCGCTGGTCGGCCGTCGCGGGCCCGCGAGCTCGGCCGCGGTGCAGGACATGGCCGAGCTGACCGCCCGGGGGATCAAGGTGCGGATCCAGAAGGCCGATGTCAGCGACCACGGCCAGGTGCACACGGCGCTCGCCAAGATCCGCAGCTACTTGCCGCCCATCGGGGGGATTGTGCACGGGGCGGCCGACTTCGACGACGTGCTGCTCGCGGACACGGAAGCGGCGCGGCTGATCGGAGCCACCCGGCCGAAGGCGGACGGCGCCTGGTACCTGCACGAGGAAACCCTCGAGGACCAGCTCGACTTCTTCGTGGTGTTCTCCTCGGTCGCGGCCCAGCTGGGGCCGGCGGGCGCGGGCGCCTACGCGACGGCGAACGAGTTCCTCAACGCCCTCGCCCGGTACCGCCGCGCCCACGGGCTCCCGGCGACCAGCGTCGGCTGGGGGATGGTCGAAGACGTCGGCGTCGCGGTCAGCCGCGACGGTCAGGTCGGCAACATCCTGCGGCGCAACGGACACGTCGGAATGTCGCCGGCGCGGCTCGTTTCCGAACTGGGCACTCTGCTCCACACCCAGCCGGCCGAAGTGTCGGTCGCCGACATCGACTGGCCGCTCTGGGCGCGCGTCAACCCCCAGCTGGCGTCGCTGCCCAAGTTCCGCACGCTCGTGCCGGAAGACGCCGGGGAGTACGCCGACGACGGCAGTGCCCGAGAAACCACCGCGAAGCGGCTGATGGAAGCGTCTCCGGCCGAACGCGCCGAACTGCTGCCCCCGCTCGTCACGCCGATCCTCCAGCAGTCGACCGGCTTGACCGAGCAGCAGCTCGGCGACCAGCAAGCTGTGGACGTCGACTCGCTGACCGCGGTCGAGCTGCGGGTCCAGCTGCAGAAGCAGCTCGGGGTCACGGTGCCGGCGGGCCGGCTGCAGCGGAACCTCAGCGTCCCGGTGCTCGTCAGCCTGCTCGGCGAAGAGCTGGATCGGGCCGAAAGCGGCGCGGACACGCTCACCGAAGGCCTCGCGGTGCACGAGATCACCGCGGACGACGGCCTGGTCTTCTACGGCCACCTCAGCACGCCGTCCGGTCCCGGCCCCCACCCGGCGGTGGTCGTCTGCACGGCGGGCAACGGCGGCGCGCTGGACGACGACGGGGACTACGCCCACACCAGCGAGCACGCCCCGCTGCTGGCCGCGGGGTTCGCCGTCTTCACCGTCGACCAGCGCGGCGCCCCCGGACACGGTTCCGAGTTCGGCGCCCAGGCCGAAATCGGCGGCAAGGACGTCGACGACCTCGTCACGGCCGGGCGGTACCTCGCGGGCCTGCCCGAGATCGACGAGACCCGGCTCCACATCCTCGGCACCAGCCGCGGTGCCTACGCGTCCATGCTGGCCCTGCAACGCGGTCCCGAGCTGTGGCAGCGCGCTGTGCTGCTGATGGGTTTCTACGACCCGGTCGAGCACGTGGCCCGCAACCAGGACCGCCCCGGCTCGCTGCTGCCGTCGAGCGCGGAGACCGGTCCGGCCGGCGTCGAGGCCTACTTCGCCGCGCCCGAACGGCATCCGTTGCGGGCGCTTTCCACGGTGGCCGCGCCGGTGCTGATCGTGCACGGCGACGCGGACGAGGTCGTCCCCTTCGCGCAGTCCGAGGAGCTGGAAGCCCGGATGCGGCAGGAAAGCCGGCCGGCCCGCCTGATCGCGGTGCCGGGCCTGAAGCACGACTCGGCGCACGAAGGCGATATCTGGGCGGACCTCTGGCCCGAGATCAGCCAGTTCCTCCAGGACGGAGTCCAGTGATGAAGTACAGCGTCTTCCTGCCTTCGGGCTTCACCCGCGAGTTCGCCGCGATCGGCGACCCCGTAGCGGCCTACGCCCGGCTGGTCGATCTCGCAACCCTCGCGGACGATGCGGGGTACGACGTGGTGTACCTCCCCGACCATCTCACCACGGTCCAGCCTTCGCACGATCCGGTCTTCGAGTGTTGGACGCTGACCACCGCGCTCGCCGCGGAGACCACCAACGTGCGGATCGGGCACCTGGTCACCGCGAACGGCTATCGCCACCCGGCGCTGCAGGCGCGGATGGCCTCGACGCTGGACGTCATCTCCGGCGGCCGGCTGTCCTTCGGCATCGGCGCGGGCTGGCTGGAAAAAGACCACCGGCAGTACGGCTACGAGTTCGGCACCGCCGCTCAGCGGGCGCGCAAGCTCGAAGAAGCCGTGCAGGTGATCCTGGCCCTGTGGACCGAGGCGGAGGCGACTTTCGAAGGTGAGCACTACCGGATCCAGGACGCGGTGAACGAGCCGAAGGGCCTGCAACGGCCGCACATCCCGCTAATGATCGCCGGCAACGGCGAGAAGGTGACCCTCCGGCTGGTCGCGCAGTACGGCGACGCGTGCAACATCGTGACGTCGCCCGAGGAAGCCCGGCACAAGTTCTCGGTGCTGGAGCAGCACTGCCGCAACGCCGGCCGCGACGGGAGCCGGATCAACCGCACCGTCACTACCCTGTGCATCATCCGGGACACCGACGCCGAGGCGCGGGCTCTGGTCCCGCCTTCGTCGACGTTCGTCTTCCCCGGCGATGTCGGCTCTTACGGGCTGGTCGGCACGGTGGGCACGGTGAAGCAGCGGATCGCGGCGTTCGAGGAAGCCGGAGTGGACGAGCTGATCCTGTACTTCGAGGACCCGACCAGCCTCCGGCAGGTCGAAGAGTTCGCGCGAGGGTTCGTCGGCTAGCCGCGATCGCGAGGAGAACAACGATGTCGACGCGAGAAACCAACCCGTGGGCCGCGCTCGGCGCCTTGTGCACCGGGTTCTTCATGGTCCTGCTGGACACCACGATCGTCTCGATCGCGATCCCGTCGATGCTGCGGGGCCTGTGCGCGGACCTCAACGCGGTGATCTGGGCGGTCAGCGTCTACCTGCTCGCCTACGCCGTGCCGATGCTGTTCACCAGCAGGCTCGGCGACCGCGTCGGGCCCAAGCGGGTGTTCCTCGCGGGTCTCGTCGTGTTCACCGGCGCGTCGCTGTGGTGCGGCCTGTCGGGCAGCGTCGGGATGCTCATCGCCGCCCGCGCGGTCCAGGGTTTCGGTGCCGCGCTACTGACCCCGCAGACGTTGGCCTTCATCGGCCACCTCTTCCCGCCGGCCAAACGCGGTTCCGCGATGGGTGTCTGGGCGGGCGTCGCCGGACTGGGCACGATCGCGGGACCGCTGCTCGGCGGGCTCCTGGTCGACCGCCTGGGTTGGGCGTGGGTGTTCTTCGTCAACGTCCCGATCGGGGTGGTGGCGCTGGTGCTGACCTGGCGGCTCGTGCCCGATTGGCGGCCGAAGCACGCGCACTCGTTCGACGTCCCCGGCGTCCTGCTGGCGGCCGCCGGATTGGCCGCGGTCATCTTCGGGGTCCAGAACGGGCAGAAGTACGCGTGGGGCAAAGTAGTCGGTAACGTGTCGGTGTTCGAGATCATCGGCCTGGGCGTGGCTCTGCTGGTCGGGTTCGTGCTCTGGCAGCGTGCCAACCGCAAGGAACCGTTGCTGCCGCTCGAGGTCTTCGGCAACCGGACCTTCTCCGCGGGAACGTTCGCGTTCGCCACGATCGGCTTCGCGTTGATCGGGATGTTCCTGCCACTGGTGGTGTACGTCCAGTCGGTGCTGGAGCTGACGCCGACGGAAGCGGGGCTCCTGCTCGCGCCGGTCGCGCTGGTGTCGACGGCCGTCGGGCCGTTCGTCGGACGCGTTTCGGACAAGGTCGAGGGCAAGTACCTGGTGATGGCCGGCCTTGCCGCGCTGGCGGCCGGGCTGGGGCTGTTCGCCGCGCAGGCGAGCCCGGCGAGCGCGCCGTGGGCGCTGGTGCCGGCGCTGGTTGTGTGCGGGCTCGGGTTCGGGCTCGCGCTGGCGCCGGTCAGCAACGCGACGATGAGCTCGGTCGAACCCCGGCTGGTGGGGACGGCATCCGGGGTTTTCAACACCGCGCGTCAGGTCGGCGGTGTGCTGGGCAGCGCGGCGGTCGGTGTGCTGCTGCAGGCCAGGATCGCTGCGTCGGTCACGGTTGAGGCGGCTACCGCGGCGGCTTCGGTGCCACCGGAGTACCGCGCGCGGTTCGTCGCCGAGGTGACCGGGGCCGCGTCGTCGGCCGGTGAGTTCGGCTCCGGCGGCGCTGCGCCGCCAGTGTCCGGGCTGCCGGCGGACCTCGCCGCACGGTGGACCGGCCTGGTCACTCAGGCTGTCCGGAACGGGCTGGCCGACGCGGCCCGGCAGTCGGTGCTGCTGCCGGTGGCGGTGCTGGTGCTGGGCATCCTCGCGGCGGCCGCGATGCGCCGTAACGCGCCGGCGCACGAAGAAACCGTACCGGCTTCGTGACCGCACAAGACGAAGGCGAGGATCCATGACCTACGAGCACCGGTTCGACGACATCCAGGACCGCCCGGTGGCTGTGATCGGGGCCGGCACGATGGGCCGGCGCATCGCATTGATGTTCGCCTCGCGCGGCGGAACCGTGCGGTTGTACGACCCGGTTCCCCGGCAAACCGCCGCGGCGGTCGCCTACGTGGCCGAGGCGTTGCCCGAGCTGATCGCCCGACGCGGCAGCGGGGAACCCGGCCAGGTCCACGCCGCCGATTCGGTCCCGGAGGCGCTCAAGCACGCGTGGCTCGCCGTCGAGGCGGTTCCGGAGCAGCTCGACGCGAAGATCCAGGTGTGGCACCGGATCGACGAGGCCGCGCCGGACGACACCATCTTCGCCACCAACTCGTCGTCCTACCCGTCCCGCTTGCTGGCCGGTGCGGTCGGGGACCGGACCCGGCTGTGCAACGCGCACTTCTACACGCCGCCGATCTCGAACGCCGTCGACCTGATGTCCGACGGAGCAACCGACCGGGCCGTGCTCGACTCCCTGCTGGCGATCCTCCCCGAGTTCGGCGTCCACCCGTTCGAGGCGCGCAAGGAAAGCGTCGGGTTCATCTTCAACCGCGTCTGGGCCGCCATCAAACGGGAGTCCCTGGCGGTGGTCGCCGACGGCGTGGCCCGGCCCGAAGACGTGGACGGGATGTTCCGGGTCAACTGGCACCTGCCGATCGGGCCGTTCCGGATGATGGACCAGGTGGGTCTGGATGTCGTCCTCGCCATCGAGAACCACTACGCCGAAGAGAACCCGCACCTGCCCGCGGAGCCACGCGAACTACTGCGGTCCTATGTGGACGCAGGAAAGCTCGGGGTCAAGACCGGCGAAGGTTTCTACGTCCACCCCGACGCGCGCTGATTTACGATCCCGGTCACCGCAGGTGCACCAGCACCACTCCGTCGTTCCCGGGGGCCACCTCCGCCCGGCGGTAGAGCTTCTTCAGGTGTGGCTGCCGCAGCATCGCGAGCACCCGGGTACGCAGCTGCCCGGCGCCCTTGCCGGTGATGATCTCGACGCGGGCGGCCTTCGTGCCGGCGGCTTGGAACAAGGCGGCGCGTACCGCCCGGTCGATGTCGCGGTCACTGCGGAAGATGGGGTGCAGATCGACGGTCACGTTTTCCGGCATGGCGTTCTCCTCGTGCTCCGGCCGGCGGCGGCCCCGGTGGCCGGGGCCGCCGCCGGGGGTGGGCAGCCGGCGGCCGGCTGGGGGCCGGCGTCGACC
>NZ_JBFBBZ010000048.1:0-12188 GCF_040682935.1 Amycolatopsis sp. NPDC051061 | reverse complement strand
GTGCATGGCGGATTTGGGGTCGCTGGCGGAGGCCCTGGTTGTCGTGTTGGGGGTCCTCCGGGGGGGGCGGGGGGGGGGGGGGGGGGGGGGGGGGGCCCCCCCCGGCTGTGGTCAGCCGGCGGCCGGCTGGGCGCCGTCGTCGACCAGCGGGGTCTGCACCAGCCGGACCGACCGGCGCCGGTTGATGAACTGGGCGCGCCCGGGCGGCAGCACCCGGGGCTTGAGATTGCCGAGGAAAGCTCCTTCGGTCTTCGGGCAGGACAGCAGCAGCGCCGGGGTGCCCAGCTCCCACATCCGGCGGATGGCCGGGTTGCCCATGGACCGGCTGGCGCCCGCGGTGCTGCGCGCCAGGATGACGTGCACGCCGACGTCGGCAGCCTGGGCGAGCACCGGCATCAGCGACTGCAACGGGCCGGCGCTCCCGCTCGACTCGGTCAGCTCGAAGTCGTCGATGATGATGTAGAGCCGACCTCCCTGCCACCAGTCCCGCAGCCCCAGCCGGCTGGGGCTGATTTCGGGTCCGGGGATGCGCTTTTCGATGACCGAGGCGACGCCGGCGATCGACTTGGCCAGGGCTTCGGCACCGACCGCGTACTCGAGCTGGTACTCGGCGGGGACCGAGTCCCGCAGTTCGCGCCGGAAGTCGCCGAACATGATGCGGGCTTCGTCAGGGGTGTGGTGCGCCGCGATCGACCGCGCGATGTGCTTGAGGACGTTGGTCTTTCCCGACTCCGCGTCCCCGTAGACCAGCAGGTGCGGGCTGGCGTCGAAGTCGTGCCACTCCGATTCCAGGTGCTGGTCCTCCAAGCCGAGCGCCATGCGCATCTCGGCGGCGGGCGACGGCGCACGCGGACCGGGCAGTTCCCGCACTGAAAGGGTCTGGGGCAGGAGCCGGACCTGGGGGGCGCGTGGCACGCCGGTCGGTGCCAGGGCTTCGGCGAGCTCGACCGTCGCCTCGGCGAGGTCGTCGGTGCGGGAATCGCCGTCGATGCGGGGCAGCGCGGCGAGGAAGTGGAGCCGCTCGGGGGTGATCCCCCGGCCGGGGATGGCGGGTACCGTGGCGGCGAACCGGCTGTTGATCTCCGAGTCGACCGGGTCGCCGAGCTTGAGCTCGAACCGGGTGCCGACCACGTCCCGCAGCCACGGCCGCATTTCCGACCACCGGTTGGCCGCGACGACGAGGTGGATGCCGAAGCTCAGCCCGCGGGCGGCCAGCTCGGTGAACTTCTCCTCCACGTCCTCGAAGTCCTGGCGGATCGTGTACCAGCCGTCCACGACGAGGAAGACGTCCCCGTGGGGATCGATGTCGCGGTACTTCCCCTGCGTGCGGGCGCGGCGGTAGCTGGCCATTGAGTCGATGTTGTGCTCGGCGAAGATGGCCTCGCGGCGGGCCATCAGGTTGGTCACCTCCAGCACCGTACGCGTCACGCGGTCGCGGTCGAGCCGGTTGGCGATGCTGCCGATGTGCGGCATCGCCGCCAGTGCCGACAACGTGCCGCCGAAGTCCAGGCAGTAGAACTGCACCTGCTCGGCGGTGTGGGTGAGGGCGAGCGCGCAGATCAGGGTGCGCAGAAGCGTGCTCTTGCCGCTCTGCGGGCCGCCGACCACCGCGGCGTTGCCCTGGCTGCCCGACAGGTCGGCGACTAGCAGCTCGCGCCGCTGCTGGGCCGGCAGGTCGATCAGGCCCACCGGGACGGTCAGGTTCGCCGTGTTGAGATCGCCTACCGGACGCGGGCCGTAGACCGGGTGGTCCACCAGCGGCGGGAGGAGCTGGTCGAGGGTCGCCGACGTCTTGAGCGGCGGCAACCAGACCTGATGCGCGCGCGGGCCGATTCCGCGCAACCGGTTGATCAGCACGTCGATCACGGTCAGCGTCGCCTCGTCGGGACTCTTCTCCTCGACGACGGGCTCGGGCTGCGGCGTGGCCGGCGGCTCGATGTACCGCGTGCTGAACGGCACGATGTGCTGTTCGACGGCGGCGCCCACCTGCTTCTGCTTCGCCCGGTAGGGCCCCGAAGAGTAAGCGCCCTTGAACCGCACCAGCGTTTGCGTGTCCGGCCGGAGGTAGCCGTTGCCCGGGCTATTCGGCAGTTCGTAGGCGTCCGGGACGCCGATCACGCTGCGGCTTTCCATCGCGGAGAAGGTCCGCAGGCCGATCCGGTAGGAGAGGTGCGTTTCGACCTTGTGGATCCGGCCTTCGTCGAGCCGCTGGGACGCGAGCAGGAGGTGGACGCCGAGACTGCGGCCCAGCCGGCCGATCATGGCGAACACGTCGATGAACTCGGGCTTGCTCGACAGCATCTCACTGAACTCGTCCACCACGATGAACAACGCGGGCATCGGTTCGAGCGGGACACCTTGGGCGCGAGCCGCTTCGTAGTCCCTTCGGGACGCGTAGTTGCCGGCCGCCCGCAAGTGCTCCTGGCGCCGGTTCATCTCGCCGGTCAGCGCGTCCTGCATCCGGTCGACCAGTTCGAGTTCCTCGGCCAGGTTGGTGATCACCGCCGAGGTGTGCGGCAGCTGGTCGAAGCCGAGGAAGGCCGCGCCGCCCTTGAAGTCCACCAGGACGAAGTTCAGGTCTTCCGGCGAATGCGTGGTGGCCAGGGCGATCACCAGGGTGCGCAGCAGCTCGCTCTTGCCGGAACCGGTCGCGCCGACGCACAAGCCGTGTGGCCCCATGCCGTCTTCGGCCGCTTCCTTGATATCGAGTTCGAGCGGCGCGCCCCCGCTGGCGATGCCGATCGGCACCCGCAGGCGCCGCTTGCCGGTCATCCGGTCGCGGCGGTACCGGACCGGGTCGAAGGTGGCGACGTCCCCGATGCCGAGCAGGGACGCGAGGTCGTAGTCACCGGCCAGGGGCTCGTCCTCCTCGACGGCCTCGCCGATCCGGAACCGCGCCATGATCCGGGCCAGCGCGCTCGCCGAAACCTCGCCGAGCCGGTCGGGCCGGCCCAGTGAGGCGGTTTCCTGCTTGCCCACCCGGTCGAAGGAAACCGTGCGGAGGTCGTGTTCCTCGACTTCGAGGAACAGTGCGCCCGGGCGTTGCTGCCACGGCAAGGATCCGGAGATGTCGAGGACGACGGTATTGCGGTAGCCCTCGTCGGCGACCCGGTGGTCGGCAGGCACGGGCACGCCGTCGAGAACGAGGACGATGAACGGCTCGGAGGCGGTGACGGGGGTGTCCGCCTCGAACCGCGGCCGCCCGGTGAAGGCGGGGCCGCCGAGGAGAAGCTCGGCCGCGGTGATGTCGTCGGTCGCCAGCCGGCGCGCGCCGGCGGCGTCCCGGCTGTCCGCGTCCTGGTTGTGGGGGAGCCACTTGAGCCAGTCCCAGCGGTACATCCGGTCGCGGTCGGCGCATACGGCGATCCGCAGGTCGCCGGGAGCGTGCGCGGTCGCCAACTGGGCGAGGATCGCCCGGGTGAGCCCTCGCACCGCCTCGTCGTCACCGCTGAACTGGATCTGCCCGAAGCCTCGGAGGTAGACGGCGATCGGCGCCTCCGGCAGGGCGCTGTACGCGCGCATGAACCGGCGCAGGGCGTGCGCGGTGAGGGGCTCGAGGTCTTCGACCGGCTTGCTGTCCGGAGGGACCAGCCGGAACGTCGAGCGCTGGCTGCCCAGGCCCAGCCGGACCTCGCCGAAGTCGTCGTGGGCCGGCCGCCGTTCCCACAACCGGTAGCCGAGGGCCATCGACCACAGCGCGTGCGGATCGGGGTGGATCCAGCGCGCGGCCTTCTGCTGCGCGCCGAGCGCGTCCCGTACCTGCTTCCGGAGCTGGGCGAGGTAACGGATGTAGTCCCGCCGGTGGCCGTTCAGCTTCTGCTTGTGGGTGACCGAACTGCGCAGCATCTGGGTGATCAGCATGCCGAGAGCCGAGGTCACCATCAGACCGCCGCCCACGTAGGCGAACGCTCCGGCGCCGGGCCGTACGAACATCATGACCATGGCGAGCGAGCCGAGGCCCATGGGGGCGTACATCAGCACCGAGCTGATCCCGCCCCCGGGGTTCTCGGGAACGCCGGGTGGCGGCTGGAGCTCGATCTGGGTGTCCGGCGCGGGCGGTTTCGGCCGTCGCGCCCGACGGGCGAACAGGGTGGTGCTCACAGACTCTCCCGTTGGTGAGTGGTCTTCCCCTATTTCGGTCCGGCGGCGGTGACGCGGCGCCGGGTGCGGGCGCACGTGGATACCGTCGGATCCGGTCTCAGGGCTGGACCTGGCAGGAAGGGCCTGAAGCTTGATGGAAGAGCAGATAGAGCATCGCACAACAAGCTCGGCGAGGCTACGGTTCGTTCTGAGTGGACAAACCAGAGACCTCGCCTTGCCGGCCGAAGTGCCGCTGGCCGATATGCTGCCGTCGATCCTCACCCAGTTCGGTGCGGAGACGATCGAGCAGGGAGCGGAGCACGAGGGCTGGGTGGTGCAGCGGATCGGCGAGCCCGCGCTCGACGAAGACTGCACCCTCGTCGAGCTGAGCGTTGTCGACGGGGACAGCCTGCACCTGGTTCCCCGCGCGGAGCAGCTCGCCGCGATCGACTACGACGACCTGGTGGACGGCGTCGCCGAGCAGGTGCGCGAGCACCCTGGTGCGCTGACCCCGGCCCGAGCCCGGTGGATGTTCCGCTGCGGTGCTGTGGCGGCGTTGCTGCTCGGCTGCTGGTTGCTGCTGGCCGGTGGGGCCGCCGGTGGGCAGGTGGTGGTCTCGGCCGGGCTGGCGTTCACGTTGCTGGCCACCGCCGTGCTGGCGGCGCGCGGCGCGGCGAAGCCCGCTTCGGCCGTGCTCTTGGCCGGCGGCGGGGCCTGCTACGCCGCGCTCGCGGGACTGTTCCTCGTGGTTCTGCTCGACCCGGAGGCGACGGCGATGGTGCGGCTCACCGGTGGGGCGGCCGGTGCCCTGCTCGCGCTGCTGGCCGGCGTGATCATCGTCGCCGATGCCGCGTTGCTGTTCGCGGGTGCGACCTTGTTCACCGTGGTGCTGCTGGTGACCGGGCTGATCGGTTCCGTCACCCCGGCGACACCGGCCGAAGCCACCGCGGTCGGCTTGGTGCTCTCGCTGATCCTCGGGTTGTTCATCCCACCCGCGGCCTTCCGGTTGTCCGGCCTGAGCCTGCCGATGCTGCCGACGGGCGCCGACGAACTCCACGAAGACATCGAATCCGTGCCGCACAAGGTGGTCGTCGACCGCGGTGCGGCGACCTTCGGCTACTCGACGGCCCTGCACGCCGGGCTGGGCGCGGCGCAAGCGGTGCTGGTGCCGGTGCTGATCGGCGGCGGTGACCTGTGGCACCTCGTCCTAGCGCTGGTCATCGCCCTGCTCTTGGCGCTCCGCTCCCGCCACCCGAACGGGGTGGTCCAGCGGTGGGCGGTGCTGGCTCCGGCCGGGGTGGTGGTGCTGCTGGTCGTCGCCTCTCCGGGCCTCGACCCGTCCGCTGGCGTCCGCTTCGTGGTGGTGGCCGCCCTCGTCCTGGCCGCCGGCCTGCTGCTGCTCGGCGGCGAGCGGCTGCCGGGCCGGCGGTTTCGGCCCTACTGGGGCCGGGCGGTGGAGATCTTCGAGCTGGTCACCGCCATCGCGGTCCTCCCGATCCTCCTGCAAGTCCTGCACGTGTACACCTTCATGCGGAACCTGGCCGGCTGATGAAGTCCCGGAAAGACCAGGTCCAGGCGTACTTCTTCGTGGTCGGGAGGCTGGCCGCGGCCGTGACGCACGGCCGGCCCGACGTGCTCGAAGCGCCGACCAAGCGGATGACCACCGGCACCGTCCTCGGGTTCGTGCTCGCCGCGGTGATCATGGGCGTGTTCGGCATCCTCGGCATGTTCGTCCCCGCATCCGGCGACTCCTCCTGGCAGCAGGAGGGGGCGATCGTCATGGACAAGACCAGCGGAGCGCGCTACGTCTACCTCGGCGGTCAGCTGCGGCCGGTGCTCAACTACTCGTCCGCCCGGCTGGTGTCCGCCCAGGCCGAGGGCAAACTCATCTCCGTGTCCCCGCAGGCGCTCGCCGGAACGCCGGTCGGCCAGCCGATCGGGATCACTGGCGCGCCGGACTCGCTGCCGGCGCCCGACAAGGTGGCCACCAGCCGGTGGACGGTGTGCGCGCAGCTCGCCGGAACCGCGGCGCCGGCCGGGAACCCGGCGGTGACCCTGCTGCTGGGCCGTCCGGACGGCATCGCGCTGTCGGACGGTCAGGCGTTCCTCGTCTCCGCGCCGAACAGACGGCTTTACCTCGTGTCCCGGGGCAAGCGGTTCAGGGTGCCGAGCCGTGCGACGGCCGCGGCGCTCGGCTACGGCGCCGCCCGGCCGGTCGACGTGCCGTCGGCCTGGCTCAACACGATCCCGCAGGGCCCGGACCTCACCGTGCCGGACGTCGCGGGTATCGGCGATCCCGGACCGCTGATCGACGGGAAGCAGAGCCTGGTCGGCCAGATCTACCAGGTGCGCAACTCCGCGCTCGACACCGAGCAGGACTACTTGGTGCGGCGGGACGGGCTGGCCGTGCTGAGCCGTACGGGTGCCGCACTGCTGCTGGCGGCGCCGAGCACCCGGCAGGCCTACCCGGACGGCCCGATCGAGCCGGTCCGGGTCGGGCCGGACACGCTGACCGGACTGTCCATCACGGCTTACAGCGGGCTGTCGAACGACGTGCCCGCCACCCCGCCGGAACTCGTCCCTCCGCCGGCCGGTACCCAGCCTTGCCTCCGGCAGGACCTCCAATCCGACGGGCGCCAGGTCTTGGTCGCCGAGCTGCTGCCCGACAACCAGGTCGTGCAGGCGTCGGTCCCGCTCGGGACCCACAAAACCGGCACGACGGCCGACCGCGTCGCGATCCCGGCGGGCGGCGGCGCCCTCGCCCGGGACCTGCCGGCGCCGGGAGCGGCCGCCGGGGCGACGTACCTGGTGACCGAGGTGGGGAAGAAGTTCCCGCTCGCCGACGCGGACACCGCGGCCGCGCTCGGGTACACCGCGGCCGCGGCGGTCCCGGTGCCCCCGCAGCTGCTCAACCTGCTCCCAACCGGGCCGGTGCTCAGCGCCGACGCCGCCCGGCAGACCCAGGCGGCGCGGTCGTGAATTCACCACGGTCGTTCGTAAGGGGAATCCCTACCTTGCGTTTGCCCGGCCGCGCAAGGCCCATCCGGTCGGCTTTCGGAATCTATTCTTCGAATGTGGCTGTGCTACTACGCAAATGTAGGGCTCGCCCCAGTCGTAGCGCCCCAACACAGGAGGAATCGAAGTGGCACATTCCACTCAGCTCAACGCGCAGACGATCAACCAGCAGGCTGGCCGGCACGAGGAGACGGCGGACAACATCAGCCAGCAGCTCGACCAGCTGAAGGCGCAGGTCGAGGCGACGCTCGCCGCGAGCACCAGCTCGGCCACCCGGGCGCTGAGCACGACGACCGACCGCTGGGTGGAATCGGTCCGCAAGTCGGTTCTCGACCACATGCACGCCATGGCCGAGAACATGCGCCGCGAGGCCAACAACCAGGACGCGATGGACTCCGACAGCATGCAGGCGATCCTGAACGTGCCGATGGAGACCGGGAACTTCCTCGGCGCTTCCTGAGCCGGCCGCCCCGAAACCACAATCCTGAAGGAGTCCACAATGTCCGACGGTACGATCACTTATGACTACGGTGTCATCGAAGAGTGCGTCTCGATGATGCTCAACAAGGCGAACGAAATCGAAAACCAGGCCGGCGAGCTCGAGTCTGACGTGAAGCGGATCATGGTCGACTGGCAGGGCTCCACGGCGGACGCGTACAACCAACTCGCCAACGACCTCCGGTCCGACATCGAAGCCAACAAGAGCAACCTGGACAACCTGCGGAAGTCGCTGTCGGAGGCGTCCGAGCGGATGCAGCACGCCGACGCCAGCGGTGCACGGGGCATGAACTGAGTTGCACGGTGTGTCGGGCGGCTCGCCCGGCACACCGTGCTCCAACCGGCCGTCTCGGCGGTCATTTCGTGGAGCATGGGAGTTGATATGGGAACGAAATTCGACGCCGAGGCAATCAAGAAGTCCGCCGAGAACATCGGTGGCCTCATGGACGACATGAGCGCTTTCGAGGCACTGAAGAACCACTGGCCCAATGCCGGCGGCTTCAAGCTCGCCGTCTGGCTCGAGCGCATCGTCGACGACCGGCGGAACGCGATCGTCGCACACGCAGAACACCTCAAGCTCGCCTTCGGCAAGATGGAAGAGAAACTGACGGCGATCGCCAACGACTTCCAGAACGCCGACGGCGACAACGCCGACAAGATCAAGTCGAGCATGTCCGAGCTCGAAGGCGAAGTGACCCAGGCGGTCAACTCTTTCGACGCGACGACCGAGAACGCACAGCACAACTACACGCAGGACACCGGGCAAACCGGTCCCAACGCCAACAATCCGCACGATGGCGATGGCTACAACGACAACCTGAACGACGAAGTCACCACCTGATCCGTCCCGCCCTCCGCGTCCGTTGGCCTCGATGCTGTTCGTCAAGCTAAGGAACTGTTGTCATGTCCGATTCTGAAGGTACGCCGACGCTTGTCGGGCAGTACTCGGCTCCGGCGCCCCCGCTCGACCCGTCCTTCTTCTCCACCATCGAGGCGCTCAGCGCCGTCGTCGGTGACCTGGTGTACAACTCGGACGGTTCGAAGGCGGGGGCCGGCAAGGACACCACCGCCGAGGCCTGGTACAGCCTCGAGTCCGGCATCAAGGCCGCGGAAGCCGCCCTCGCCGACGTCAACGACAAGTTCGCCAAAGAGATCAAGGCGATGAAGGACAACTTGGAAGGCGATGCCGGCGACGCCTTCGCCCAGTACGCGACGGCGATCCTGAACACCAGCGAAGAAGTCTATTCGACGCTGATGCAGAAGCAGTTCGGCGCGAACTCGGGGAACGTCGGGCACGCGGCACAGACCTTCGCGGCCGGCTGGTGGCAGATCAACGACGAAGCGGACGCCAAGCTGGTCAGCCTGACGGCGGCGATCAAGGGGAACGCCGCCTTGCAGATCCAAGCCGCCCAGGACGTCGCGCAGGTGGCCCAGATCACCCAGCAGCAGAGCCAGGACCTGTCGACGACGAAGACCAACATCAGTAGCGACCGCTTGGCGAGCCTGCAGGCCGCGCTGGGCACCTTGGGCACGAACTACCTCGACCGGGCGGCGGACTACGTCCCGCTCTACATCTCCGACGGCAACACCGCGACCGCGGCGCCCACGGATAGTTTCCAGCGCCAGGTGAACCAGCCCCCACAGCAGCAACAGCAGCAGGAGAACAAGCCCCAGCAGCCGATCTACACCGCAGATCGGAAGTTGGGGATCCAGAACACCGAGCCGAACGTGCAACTGGCACCGGGGGAGAACACTCCGGGGCAGCCGACCGAACCGCCGGCCGCGTTGACCGGAGCCGCCGGACCGGCCGACGCCGGGTTGCCGCCCGCCACGCCCGGGGTGAGCCCGGAGCAGCAGCAAGCGCTGAACGATGCGAAGAACGCGGCGGGCCAGGCGATCGACGGGCTGACCGGCCAGACGGACGACCCGGCGCGCCAGCAAGCGCTGAACGACGCGAAGAACGCCGCCCAAGGGGCGATTGGCGGCGTGGCCAACCCGGCTGCGGGGGGTCTCGCCGGTACTCCGGGCAGTCCCGGGGCGGCGCCCGGTGGCGTCGACCCGGCGACCCAGCAGGCGTTGAACGACGCGAAGAACGCGGCGGGCCAGGCGATCGACGGCTTGACCGGCCAGACGAACGACCCGAAGCGCAAGCAGGCCCTGGCAGACGCGAAGAAGGCCAGTCAGAAGGCCATCGACGACTTGACCAACCCGGCTGCGCTGCCGGGCGACCAGCTCGCCGGCGGTCCCGGTGGTCCTGGCGACGGCGCCCTCGACGAGGCCAAGAAGGCAGCCGGGCAGGCGATCGACGACCTGGCCAAGCCAGGCGACTCCGAGGCCCGGCAGCAGGCGCTGGAAGACGCCAAGAAGGCGGCCATGAACGCCGTCGGCGGCGTCGGTGACAAGCCCGGCGCCGTCGGCGGCCCGGGGGCGGCCGACCAGCAGGAGCGCGGGCAGCTCCAGGACGCCAAGCACGCGGCGCAGAAGGCGATCGACGACCTCATCGGCAAGACCGATGACCCGGACCGCAAGCACGCGCTCGAAGACGCCAAGCAGGCGATGACCGACGCGGTCGACAAGACGGCCGCGCCGGAGCACTTCAAGCAGGTGGAGGACGCGAAGCACGCCGCGGACAAGGCCATCGACGGCCTCCGCGAGCAGGGCGCCGACCCTCAGCGGCAGCACGCCCTGGACGCGGCCAAGAGCGCGGCGGAGAAGGCGATCGCGGGCATCAGCGACGCTCCCGAGCTCAGCGGGCCCGGACACGAGCAAGCGCTCGAACACGCGAAGGAAGAGGCCGACAAGGCCATCGACGCGCTGTGCAAGCCTGACGACACGCCGGCCGAGCAGCAGGCGCTCGTTGGTGCCAAGGACGCGGTCAACAAGGCCATCGACGGGATCGGCGAGGACAGTGGCAACGCTATGCACCAGTTCCTGACGTCGTCCGGCTCGCCGGGCGAGTTCGGGCCGCCGCGCGGGGGCCTGGCCGGGGTCGGTGGTGGACACGGTCCGGTCATGCCCGAGACCGCGGGCGGTCCGGGCGGTGGCCCCGGCGCGAACGGGCACCTGCCCGGTGGCGGTCCCGGCGCGGAGCACCTGGCCGGCGGGGGGCCTGGCCCGGGCGGGAATCCCAGCACCGCGGGCGGACCGCCGCCCGGCAAGTTCGACACCCAGCCGTTCCAGGGCGGCCAGCCGGCCGCTGCCGCTGCCGCGGGCGCCCCGGTCCCGGCGTCCGGCCAGGCCCCCGCCTCGGCCGGGGCGCCGATGGGACCGATGGGCGGGATGGGCGGCGGGGGTGGCAACCAGGGCGAGAAGGAGCGCGAACCGCAAATCTGGATGCAGGCTGAAGCCGGCGCCTGGGGGAACAAGGACGGCGAAGAGCCGCCGAGCCACGTGCTGGGCAGGAACTGATCGGTGGGCGCACTGGAACCCCCGCCGCCGGTCGTCGACCCGGACCTGCAGAATCTCACCTTCGACCAGCTCGCGCAGCTGGTCGACGAGGTGCGTCCGGACGTGTTCTACGAGCACGGTCACGCCTTCGACCTCGCCGTGGCGCGGTACGAGCAAATACAGGACGACCTCGATCGCGAAACCCGGAACATGTGGGAGGCCTGGTCGGGCCGGATCGCCGAGTCGTTCGACGACCTGGTGCGGCAGGTGGACGCGCTGACGGCCGAGGTGGTGCAGGCCATGGTCAGTCCCGGCTACGGGACGGCGATGCGTCAGGCGGGTGACGCGCTGGCGCGCGCCCAGCAGCGGATGCAGGACCTGAGAGCGCAGAACCGGCAGAACGACGTCGAGGCCGCCCGCCAGGTGGTGATCGACCTGGAAACCGCCTACCGGGACATCGGGGCCGCCATGGCACCGATGCCCGAGGCACTGACCGGCGCACCGAACCCGGCGGCCGGCCGGATCGCACCGGGACCCGTCGAGGCGGCCGGGGCCCTGGACGTGACGAACGAGTCGCACCCGGGGGCCGGAGCGCACGGGGGCGGGCCGGCGGTGGAACTGGCCGCCGCCGCGTTCGCCGCGCTGCCCGGTCTCCACCGGCCCGGATCGGTGTTGCCCGGCTGGCTCGCGGCTGCGCCGGGCGGCCTCGGGCACGGAGCGGACTGCGCGGCGCCCGCGGTACTGGGCCGGGGTGCACCGGAAGCCGCGCCGAGAGCCGCCGAGCAACCTCTGCGCGAACGACCGCGGGACGAAGCCGTCGTCGTGCTGGGGCGGACGGCGCGAACGACGAAGTCGAACACGGCCGCGGCGCAGAAGAAGAAACGCCACGCCGACGCCGAGCACGGGGCCACCGCTACGCAGGCCGGCGAACAGCACGGCGAGCCCCGGACCGAAGCGAAGGTAGTCACTTCCGCCGGTCCGGAACGCCACGAAGCGCCTGCCCGGCAGGTGCCGCCCTCGACCGAAGCCGCGGCCCTCTCGCACGCGCAGACGGCCCACACACCGGCGACCCCCTCCCCGGCGACCCCCGCGGCGGCGCCCGCGCCCGCCGCTCACGCACTCGCGACGGCGGCTCGCGCGCCCGCCGCTGCCGCGCCGCAGGTACCGGAGCCGCCGGCTCGCCCCGCCCCGGCGTTGCACGGCCCGGT